>JAGQSI010000160.1 GCA_020439605.1 Acidimicrobiales bacterium
CCTTCCATTGGTCGCGCCTCGTCGAATGGTGGTGGCTCTGGTTGGGCTATCACTCGCGATGATCGCCGACACAGCAGTGCAGGAGGCTGCGCAGCGTGGAGTGGTCAATCTGTCTCCGGCAGCTGCACACATCGCCCCTGCAATGGCCATGGTGTTTGTCGCATTGATCTTTGCCCTCGAGCGCATCGGGCAGGTGAACGTGACACGGGTGAACGTCGACAGAAGAGTGCTCGTGGCTCTGGCCTGCGGCGCCATCCTTCTGTTCCTCACGGAATCACCAACGTCGCCGTACAGATCTCCGTGGAATCTTGCATCACGCGATCAAACAGACCTCGCCCGTATCGCAGGTTCCGAGGAGATAGAACCAGATGAGGTGGTGGCCAGCTCCCCGCGTGTATTGGCGCTTGTGTCAGAACGTGCAGGGCTGATCGAGCTACCACTTGTTCCAGCGGACCTGTCAGACGAGATGATCTCGACGGTTTCGGCACAGGTGGATGCTGTTTTCCTCGACACCAGCGGCGTCGATTCACTAACCAAACGTCACTTCTGGTCCAGAGCCGATAGGAGTCGGGTTGTGGGCAGTTTTGCTGAGGCGGGCTTTGAGGTGACCTACGACGAAGAAGAGGTTTTGGTGCTCAAGAAGTGACTTCTGGGTGGCCTTGGGATCGCAGTGCCTCTCTCAACCTGTGTGCGGCGGTGTCCAGCGCTTCAGCACCGGCATTGGGATCGGCCCGACGAAAGTCCAGGTCCGACTCGGACTCGATCGGAATCACATGTATGTGGGTGTGCGGCACCTCAAGTCCTGCGATGATCACACCAACACGATTGGGCGAGAACGCCTCCATCTGCGCTGCGCCGATCTTGCGTGAAACAACCATCAGGTGAGCCGCAAGATCGTCGTCGAGATCAACCCAGTGATCCACTTCTGAGCGCGGTACAACCAGGGTGTGGCCATCTGCGATTGGAGCGATCGTCAAGAAGGCGACACAACGCTCGTCGCTCCAGACAAACCTGCCTGGTAGTTCTCCGTTGATGATTCGTGTGAAGAGACTCGCCATGTCCCAATCCTAGAGTCCCTAGGATACGAAGGTGATGGAGACAAACGAGAGCCGACCTGTAGATGGTGGACAAACCAACCAGGCCAATCCGGGCGAGCAGCTCACAACGGCGGCTCAGAATCGCATTCTCACCATCCCCAATGTCATTTCTCTCGTTCGGCTCATGTGTCTGCCGTTCTTCCTCGTACTGTTGTTCGGCAAGGAGAATCGAGCAGCGGCGGCGTGGCTGCTAGCTGGGCTCGGAGCAACGGACTGGGTGGATGGCTATATCGCGCGTCATTTCAACCAGGTCTCCGAAGTCGGCAAGATCTTGGACCCGGTCGCGGACAGACTTCTTTTCTTCGTCGGTATTGGTGGCATCCTCGTGGACCAGAGCGCTCCGCTCTGGTTCGGTCTGATGGTGTTGGTCAGAGAGGCGGTGGTTGGGGTCACAACGGTTGTCATCGGCATCTTGGGCGGAAGACGCGTGGATGTGACCTGGTGGGGCAAGGCCGCAACGTTTTGTCTCATGGCAGCATTCCCGCTCTTTCTCATAAGCGAGTCAACGGTCGGCTGGGCAGATCAGGCCCATGTCATCGCGTGGGTGGTTGGTATACCCGGTCTCGTGCTCAGCTACGTCGCCTGGGCGCTATATGTACCGCTCGGATGGACTGCCCTAAAGGCCGGTCGCGCTGATCGCGGAGCCGCTCGCCAAGAGGCATCAATTTCCTAGTTTGAGTTTCTTGGTCGCGAAGCTGGGTAAGTTCAGACCATGAAGGCTGTGATCATGGCTGGAGGAGAAGGCACGAGACTTCGCCCTTTGACCTCCAATTGCCCAAAGCCGATGCTTCCGCTCGGCAACCGTCCGATGATGGAACACATCGTGTCCCTGCTCCATCGTCATGGCATAGACGAGATCGTGGTGACCGTTGCATTCTTGGCCAAGCAGATCCGGACCTATTTCGGCGATGGCTCCGAGTTCGGCGTCAAGATCGTCTATGCCACAGAGGATCAACCCCTTGGCACAGCAGGGTCTGTACGCAATGCCATGGACGTACTTGACGAACGATTCCTGGTCATTTCAGGAGACGTCCTTACAGACATAGACCTGACGAAGATCATCGACCTTCATGAGCAGAAGAAGGCTCTGGCCACCATTGGTTTGGTTCACGTAGAGAATCCATTGGAGTTCGGCATCGTCATCACCAAAGAAGACGGTTCCATCGAACGCTTCTTGGAGAAGCCCACATGGGGCCAGGTGTTCTCGGACACGATCAACACAGGCATCTTCGTGTTGGAGCCAGAGATTTTCGAGTACATAGAAGCAGATCGCCCGGTCGATTTCTCCAGCGAGGTATTTCCTGCGCTGCTATCGGATTCCAAGGCCCTCTACGGCGCGGTGGTGGACGGATATTGGGAAGACGTTGGAACTCTTGAGGCCTATGTCTCAGCTCACAAGGACGTGATGGACTCCAAGGTCCGCGTCGACGTTCCCGGCTTTGAGGTTGGAAAAGGTGTTTGGTTGGGCGAAGGTGCAGAACTGCACCCAGACGCCCAAGTGGACGGCTTTGCGATAATCGGGGAGAACAGCAGGGTCGAAGCTGGCGCTCGTCTTGGCAAATACACGGTTCTGGGCAAGAACGTCAGGGTGCGAGGAGATGCCCATCTCGAGCGATCCGTGGTTCACGACAACGCCTACATCGCAGAAGGGGTCCAACTGCGTGGTGCAGTAATTGGACGTTCGAGCGATCTCAGACGTGGCGCACGCTGCGATGACGGGTCTGTGATCGGGGACGAATGCTTCATAGGAGATGGAGCACACATCGGCTCAGACGTGAAGATCTACCCGTTCAAGACGGTAGAGGCCGGAGCAACAATCAACTCGTCGATCATCTGGGAATCGAAGGGTTCTCGGAGTCTGTTCAGCAGAAGCGGGGTAACTGGACTGGCCAATGTCGACATCACTCCGGAACTGGTGGCCAAAGTGGCCATGGCCTTTGCCACCACCTTGCGCAAGGACTCGACGGTCATCACTTCACGTGACTCGTCGCGCGCAGCGCGAATGCTCAAGCGGGCGTTCATGGCTGGGCTCAACGCCGGTGGTATCAATGTTCTTGATCTTGAGGTTTCGCCAATTCCGGTGACGAGATTTCTCGCTCGACAGCCTGTCGCTTCGGCTGGGGTGAGCCTTCGCTTGGTGGAGGGAGACCCACAGTCGATTGTGATCCGCTTCTTTGATCAGGATGGGCTCGACATTGGCGAGGACGCTCAGCGCAAGATCGAGCGGATCTTCGCACGTGAAGATTTTCGTCGGGTTCTGCCCTCTGAGATCGGCGATATCGGTTTTCCTCCGAGAGCTCTCGAGCACTACACCTCAGCGCTCGGCGACACTGTGGATCTGTCGATTGTCAGGCAGGCTCGCTTCAAGATCGTCATCGACTACAGCTACGGGGCAACCGCCTTCGTTATGCCAAACGTGCTCGCCAAGCTTGGCGCAGATGTCCTCGGCGTAAACCCCTATGCATCTACCAGGCAGGCAATCAACGTAGAGCAAGAAGATTCGTTGGAGCAGGTCTCAGCCCTGGTGAAGGCGTCCGGGGCAAATCTGGGTGCAGTCATATCCGCGGATGGTGAGCAGCTATCGCTCATCGACGATCGCGGAACAGTGCTGAGTGACGAACAGGCCCAGCTAGCAGTCCTGGGACTCGTGGCTGGACACATCGACGGCGACAAGATCGCAGTTCCCGTAACAGTGTCGAGCGCTGCAGAGCGGATTGCCTCTGCTCACGGCGTAGAGATCCTTCGCACCAAAACATCCGCCACCGCTCTTATGGCCGCGGCCAGCAAACGTGGTGTTGGTTTCGCATCCAGTGCACACGGTGGGTTCATCGTCCCGGGCTTCTTGCCCGCTTTCGACGCGGGCGCTGCGCTCGTGAAGATTCTCGAACTGTTGGCAAGGGAGAAGCTGACTCTGAGCTCAGTAAGAGCTTCTCTACCCGACACCCATCTGGCCCACGCGAGCGTGATCACTCCGTGGGAGCAGAAGGGATTGGTCATGAGAACCTTGGTCGAGTTGAGCAAGGACCGCCGCATGGAACTCATAGATGGGGTGAAGGTGTTCCATGACGATGGATGGGTGTTGGCTCTACCTGACCCTGATCAACCCGTTACCCACATCTGGGCCGAAGGCTCCAGCGACGCTCGAGCCAATGCTCTTGCACAGGAGTATGAACGACGACTTGCCCAGGCTTTGCGGTAGCCAGAGGGGCCAAAACATGGGCCTTGAGCGCTCCACGGGAAAGCAACCGAGCGAAGTGCGGTAGATTCTGCCTTCATGAATGTCCCCGACGATCTCAAGTACTCGACAGACCATGAATGGATGCGCATCGATGGCAACCGCGTGACCATTGGAATCACCGACTATGCCCAAGACGCCCTGGGCGACATCGTGTTTGTTCAGGTCCCAGATCTCGATTCAACGGTGGCCGCTGGCGCTTCAATAAGCGAGGTGGAGTCC
>JAGQSI010000161.1 GCA_020439605.1 Acidimicrobiales bacterium
GAACTTCTCAGCAGAGGTTTCGCCATGAGCCTCCCCGGCCGCGCCCTGACCTGGCTCATCACGTGGTACCAGAAGGCTCGTCACGGTCGTCTTTCTCCGTGTCGTTTTGAGCCATCGTGTTCTACTTACGCCCTACAGTCCATTGAGCTTCACGGTGCCATGCGTGGTGGCTGGCTAGGTCTGAAGCGTGTTTGTCGTTGCAATCCATGGGGTGGCAAAGGCTGGGACCCAGTCCCAGAGCCAAAGCACTCCCACAAAAGTCTTGCCCAATCTCCCACCGAAGGGAAGGTCGCCTAGATGTACGACCTGATCGCCAAGCCGCTGCAGTTCTTCTATGAGCTCTGGCCAAACTACGCGGGCGCTATCTCGCTGCTCACGTTGTCGATCATGATTCTTCTGTTGCCCCTCACCCTGAAGGGGACTCGCAGCATGCTGGCTATGCAGAAACTGCAGCCTGAGATGCGCAAGATACAGACGAAGTACAAGGACGATCGTCAAAAGCTCAATGAAGAGATGATGTTGTTCTACAAGGAGAACAACATCAATCCAGTCTCTGGCTGCCTGCCTCTTCTCTTGCAGATGCCCGTATTCATCGTCCTGTACCGGACTCTGTTCGAGTTGTTGAACCGTCAGTCCTTCGGCTTCGACATGGGCGCTGCCGCAGTACGTGGCGCCAACGGAGTCAACTCGGGTGTGTGGGAGAAGTTCGGGTTCTTCACCCCGAAGCACCTTGATCCGACCTCAAAGATGTACATCGATCTTGCCTCTACCCGAGAGGCGATCTCGTTTGGCCTGAACCTTGCCGAGTCTGCATCGAAGGCGCTTCAGTCAGGTATCGGCCACGCCTTGCCATACATCTTGTTGGTCCTAGCCGTTACTGCAACTTCCTACATCCAGCAGAAGCAGGTTTCTGGCCGTAATCCTCAGGCTCAGGTGAACCCTCAGCAGCAGATGCTGATGAAGATCATGCCTTTGTTCTTCGCCTTCATCTCTTTCACACTGCCATCGGGCATTGTCGTCTATTTCTTGGTTTCCAACCTGTTCCGGGTGGCTCAGCAGGCCTTTATTACCCGCACAATGTACCGAGATGATGATGGAATCGTGTCCACCACAGGGAGGGCTAATGACAAATCGTCAACAGGATCTGATAAGGGTGAGAAGCCAAAAGGCTTCTTTGCTCAGTTGAAGGAGATTGAGCCTCCCAACCCTGGCAAGGCAAAGCGAGAGGTACAGGAATCCAAGGCAAAGCGAGCCTCGGAAGAGTCTGAGGATAAGCCCAAGGCGAAAGCCAACACTGGCGGTCAGGGTGCGGCTCCAAGCAGGAGCGCTCCCTCGTCAGCTAATCGTTCGAAGTCTAAGAAGAAGAGGAAGTAATTCACCATGGAATGGGTTGAGACAACTGGCCGAACCATTGAGGACGCCAAAGAGGCCGCTCTTGATCAGCTCGGAATCGACGAAAGCGAAGTTGAGTTCGAAGTCCTAGAAGAGCCAAAGACCGGCTTGTTTGGCAGACCTCGTGGTGAGGCACGAATCAAGGCTCGTGTTCGACCAAAGGCCCCACGACCAAAGCAAGAGCGCCGTGCACGTAAGCCCCGTGACGGTGCCAAGCGTGGAAATGGTTCCACCAATGGATCCAAAGCTAAGACCCAGAACACAGACTCCCCCAAGTCTGAAAAGGCAGCTGAAAGCTCAGGCTCAAAGCAGGATCGTGCACCCAAGAAGCAGGAAGGTTCTCACATGACCGACGATGAGGTTCCAGTAGGTGTTCAAGCGGACATCATCACGGAGTTTCTAGAAGGGCTGCTTACAGCTTTCGAAGTTGAGGGCACTGTCACCCGCACCGTAATTGATGACGACACGATTGAACTGAGTGTCGATGGCAACAACCTTGGTTTGCTCATCGGACCCAAGGGTCAAACCCTCACAGCGATCCACGAACTGTCTCGCACGGTCCTACAAAGACGAGCAACCGGCCGGCACATGGGCCGCGTGAGAATCGACATCGGTGGCTATCGCCATCGTCGTCAGGAGGCACTTGCTCGCTTCGTGCAGCAGCAGGCTGAGGGCGTGCTGACTAACGGTTCAGCTCGTGCCCTGGAGCCGATGAACTCAGCGGACCGCAAGGTGGTTCATGACACCGTCAATGGTATCGATGGCGTTGAAACCATTTCCGAAGGTGCTGACCCCGCACGCCGAGTAGTTATTGTGCCTACCCAGTCATGATCAACAAGCTCGTCGCTCTCCTTGAAGAGAGTCGACGACGCGGGTTTTTGGGCCCGGGCCCGGTTGAGGATCACCTCGATCGTGCCCGGGCCTTTTCCGTTGTTGTCGACGAACCTGTTAGGGCTTTGGATCTTGGCGCTGGCGGCGGTCTTCCTGGAATGGTCCTCGCAGAGTTGTGCTGGCCCAATACTCAATGGGTGTTTCTAGATTCTCAGGCAAAGCGCACTGCGTTTTTGATCGAGGCTGTAGAAGAACTTGGTCTCGAGGATCGGGTTCAGGTGGTGACTGCTCGTGCTGAGGAGATGGGCCAGGATCCCTCCCATCGAGGCACCTATGACTTGGTTACATCTCGGAGCTTTGGCCCGCCCGCTGTGGTTGCCGAGTGTGCCTGTCCCCTCTTGATCGAAGGTGGAGTGCTTGTCGTAAGCGAACCTCCATCGGCAGCTGTCGAAGAACGTTGGCCGGGTGGTGGGCTAGATCTACTTGGTGCTCGCTCTGCTGAGGGGGTGGAGGTGGCCACGGAGGCTGGACCAGTTCACTTCGTCAAGATATTCCAACGAGAGCTATCTCCGGTCAAATACCCTCGCCGAGTTGGGATACCGACCAAACGGCCCCTGTTCTAGCTCCAACCCTATGTTTCACGTGAAACAGGGAGTTGCCCAGTATTCATAGGTCGACTGAGCAGTCTGGTGGGAGGCAACTGAACCGCTCATCTAGTTGAGTTTCGGTCCTATCGTTGACCTGATAGGCAGTCACCTCAGGGTAGGTCACTCTTGAGGGAGATTGATTCCCCCTCAAGGTTGGTCTCGGCAGAAGCCACGCGACCTCTATTGCTGGTTGGTTGCTCCAGCCATTTACGGCCACCAACTGGAATGGCGGGAGGCGAGCTGCTGAAGTTGATCACGCCTACGAGGTAGCCAATGAGCAACAGCTTCTTCGGGATATGGGTAGACGTGCTGGATCTCTTCAGCTCTTATGCTCATGAAGTAGCCCGATATGGAGCATCCACTTGGCGCATCGAACTGGGATTGTCTCGCCACCAAGCCAAGTGGCGGACGCTCCGACGGATCAAAGCGTGATCTCATAGGATCGACCGAAACCTGGCCAGGAAGAGCTCGGTCCTGACAGTCGCTGCGAAGTGCACCACTCCCCTAGAGATAGCTGACTTGAGCAACTGCTTATGGTTCTGATCCAAGGTCTTCTCAGCCTTTAGGCCACCTGTTCACAGCACTCCTCTATGTCTACCCCTGAAGTATCAGAAATCTGGAGAAGGTAAGGCTTGTTCTGGTTGATGATGAAGAGCTCGGGGGCTGAGTGTGGCGACATCCATATCTTGAAGTCGGGTCATTACCAGACGATCTTCAAGCCATATAGGCGATTGGCCTGGAGTTAGACGCCGAGCGCGGGCATGTCCCTAGCCTCTCTCAGAATTGATGGCGTCGTTGGGATCTTCTTGTGGGCACCATACGCTGGAAGCCATGGGCATCTCCTACTACACCGCCTCAAGTCTTGATGGCTTCTTGGCAACCGAGGATCATTCTCTCGACTGGCTCTTCGAGCAGGACTTTGACCCTGAAGGTCCGATGGCATACCCATCGTTCATAGCTGACGCTGGTGCGATCGTGATGGGTGCCAACACGTATCAGTGGATAATGGATCATCAAGATGAGTGGTCCTACGAACAGCCGACCTGGGTATTCACTCACCGTGAGCTCTACATTCCAGACGGGGCTAGCGTTTGGGCAACCGACGACGAGGTTGAAGCTGTTGGCAAGGCAGCGATCCAGGCAGCTGACGGGCGGACTGTCTGGCTGGTTGGTGGTGGCGATCTGGCGGGCCAGTTTGCAGACGCGGGTTTGCTAGATGAGATCTGGGTACAGTTCGCTCCAGTCACGCTAGGACAAGGCAAACCTCTGATGACTCGCGACCTTCGTCTCGAACTGATCGAGTCTGCAGCCAATCGCAGCTTTGTATGTACTCGCTATAAGGCTCTGAGCACTAGAGAGAGTTCAAAGGATTGAGGAAGATCGCCGCAAGGGCTTTCAGGTGCAACTAGTAGTCTGTAGCTCTTACGGCCAGGCAGATCGAGGTACCCGGGCCATACGGATATCCATTGCGGATCGCCACTATGGCTCTCCCTTCTCGAGACCAATCAGCTCGGCTTGACCAGAGGTTTCAGAGAATCTGGTACCGGCGGAGATTCTGTGGATATGGACAGAGGACTTGCCATCTAGAGCGGATACCCATCTTCAGTCGCCGTAGGTGGATGTTTGACCGATCAATTGGCGGCTACGGCTTCCACCGCCAACTCCATGTGGTCCCACCGCTG
>JAGQSI010000162.1 GCA_020439605.1 Acidimicrobiales bacterium
GAGATGTTCCTATGCGGTACAGCCGCTGAGGTCTCGGCGGTCAACTCTCTCGATGATCGTCCGATCCCGTGCCCCGGGCCGATGACCACCGCTATTGCTGAGGAGTACCACCGAGCAATACGTGGCCAAAGCGATCGGTACAAGGACTGGGTAGAACATGTCTCCTGAAGTAGATACTCAGCTCAGCTCGGACAGTGATTTCATGCCCGGGCGTGACCCTGCAATCCCGGAGTTCGTAGAGATCTACGACACCACTCTTCGAGATGGTGCCCAGCTAGAGGGCATCTCGCTCACCGTCGACGACAAGCTTCGCATCGCCGATGAACTAGATGAACTCGGCGTTCATTTCATCGAGGGTGGATATCCGGGTTCCAACCCCAAAGACATCGAGTTCTTCGACCGAGCCGCTCGTGAGCTGCGATTCGAGCGCTCTTTGCTCGTGGCCTTTGGTTCCACCAGGCGTCCACGGGGCAAGGTCGACGATGACCCAACCCTGCGGGACCTGCTCGGCGCCGGTACATCGGCGGTGTGCATCGTGGGCAAGAGTTCCGCCTATCACGTCACAGAAACGCTAGGTACTTCTTTGGAAGAGGGCGAGGCAATGGTGGCGGATTCGGTTCGCCATCTAGCCAAAGCCGGGGTGCGGGTGCTCTTCGATGCGGAGCACTTCTTCGACGGCTGGAAGCACGACCCCGAGTTCAGCCTTCGGGTTCTCGAAGCAGCCGCAGAGCAAGGCGCTGAGACCCTTGTGCTGTGTGACACCAACGGTGGTGCTCTGCCCCACGAGGTTGAAGCAGTGGTTCGCGAAGTCACCGGGCATTTCCGTGACGATGTGCGGGTCTCGGTTCATCTCCATGACGACACGGGATGCGGTGTGGCCAACGCCCTCGCAGGTGTGCGGGGTGGCGCAACCCAGGTTCAAGGAACCATCAACGGTTACGGCGAAAGAACCGGCAACTGCAACCTCACAACAATCATCCCGAACCTCACCTTGAAGATGGGTGTTCGTACGCTGCCCGATGGACGAATGTCGCGGCTCACAGCGGCAAGCAATCGCATCGCTGAGATCGTGAACATCACGCCAGATCCACAGGCCCCTTACGTTGGGTCTTCAGCCTTTGCGCACAAGGCCGGATTGCACGCCTCGGGCGTAGCCAAGCGCAAGGATGCCTACGAGCATGTGGATCCCGATGCCGTTGGGAACGGGACCCGCTTTGTGGTTTCGGAGATGGCAGGCAAGGCCACCGTCGGCTTGAAGGCCCAAGAAATAGGCATAGACCTAGATGGGCCGGCGCTGACCACGGTTATTGATGAACTGAAGCGCCTCGAACACGAGGGCTATCACTTCGAAGCTGCAGATGGCTCTTTGGAGCTGTTGATGCGACGAGCCACTGGCTGGACTCATCCATTCTTCGAGCTGGAGTCCTACCGGGTGATCGTCAGCGAAAGCGACGAGGTCCGCCACGACACCGAGGCAATCGTGAAGCTCAAGGTCGGCGACGAACGCATCATGCGCATCGGTGAGGGCAACGGCCCGGTCAATGCCCTCGATGCGGCGGTTCGTGCTGCAATCGGCTCCGCCTATCCGCAGCTCGCCAAGGTGCATCTCACGGACTTCAAGGTGCGGGTGCTCGACACCGCCAAGGGGACCGGGGCAGTTACCCGAGTACTAATCGACTCCACCAATGGGCGACGCAGTTGGTCCACCATCGGGGTCAGCGAAAACATCATCCAAGCCGCATGGCAGGCCCTAGAGGATTCGCTCGTCTACGGCTTGTTGCACACCGAGGAATAGGGTCAACACCAATGGCAGCGCCTCCGTTCATTCCAAAGAACCCAAACCATCGTCCCCGTTCCTACAGTTCGCCTCAGGGGCGTGAGTTCTCGTGGGATGCTTCCCGGCCAGCCGAGCTCGTCGACGATGCAGACCAACCACAGGTTGCCCTCAAAGGAACCGGTGAACCGGGGCCAGATTCGGGCTACGCCTTCAAGTTCTTGGCGTTGCTGCGAGATCAGTTGGTTCTGGCCAAAGGTGAGGACCGCCGAGATGCTGAAGCTGGTGGATTGGCCATTGCGCTCAAACGGGCATCGATCTTTGGTCGCTCACCGATCCTCGAAGACCTCGAAGCCGCCTATAGGGCCTGGGGTCTCTTGAATGCCAACGCTCCTTCGGAACTAGTGGCAGAACGAGTCCGTCGCTTCGAAGGGGTGCATCACAGCGCCCATCATTATCCCGAGCTTCGCGCGGTCGTAGATACCGTGCCGGACTCAACCCTCGTCCTGTCACCTGCTGAGATCGACGCTCGCTCTGCGGGTGGGGGCTGGAACTCGCTGCTGTCGCTCTAGAGCCCTCGGGCCCCAGCGGTCATTTGCCACAAGTTGGTCATTCGTGTGCCCTCTTGGGCAGGTGATGTACCAAGATGCATCGGGTCAAGGTTTTGGACCGCTTGGCCGATGTTCTTAAATGCCGCTGACTAGCGGGAGGGGACCCCGTGAACAATGAAACGCAGGCTTGCTCGACGCCCGCATCGCCAATGTCGAACGTGACACCAACGCCTCTCGCTGCATCCACGCCGTTGCTGGCGTCGCTACCGGCTCTAGCACCGATCGGGCCGCTCAAGCCCCTTCTTCGTGGGCGCTTGCACCAGGGGGCGTTTGTGGCTTCGCTCTTCGGGTTGGTGTGGCTGGTTGAAGCTGCGAGCACACCAAGGGCTCGAGCGGTGGCATGGGTCTACGGCATGGCCAGCGTGCTGCTATATCTGACGAGTTCGAGCTATCACGTGTTTGCACGTTCTCCCAAGGCCCGCAAAATCATGCAACGTGCGGATCATTCGATGATCTACGTACTGATCGCCGGCACCTTCACCCCTGCAGCAGTTCTGGCGGTTTCGAGCGGCTGGAAGTGGGTTGCATTAGTGGCGGTGTGGACTGCGGCAGTGGTTGGAATCGTCATCAAGATCGTTGCGTTGGACCGCTTTCCCAAGCTTGGTGGCACCCTATACATAGTGTTGGGATGGGCCGGGGTTCTCCTGGTGCCAGCGTTATGGGATCACCCTGGAACCCTTGCTCTGATACTGGTGGGAGGGGTTCTCTACACGATCGGTGCAACGCTATTTGCCATGCAGAAGCCGGTGCTCTCGCCACGGGTGTTTGGCTATCACGAGGTGTGGCACACCTTTGGGATACTCGCAGGCGTGGCGTTGTTTGCCGCCAACCTGGGTTTGATCAGAGCCGGCTGAACCTACAGTCCCGGTTCTCTTGGCTGTCAGGGGGCACCGGTAGGGTTAGACCGTGAGTAATCCCGTCCGTGTCAGATTCGCCCCTTCTCCAACCGGTTTCCTACACGTAGGTTCAGGTCATTCAGCGCTCGCCAACTGGCTTTTCGCTCGCCAGAGTGGCGGTGAGTTCCTCTTGCGGATCGAGGACACGGATGCAGAACGCAACCGCCCGGAACTCATCGACAATGTGCTCGAAATGTTGGAGTGGCTAGGACTGACGTGGGATGGAACTCCCATCAAACAGAGCGATCGCGGGGACCTCTACGCAGATGCCGCCGCAAAGCTCGTAGCCAGCGGAGCCGTCTATGCGTGTGAATGCACCGGAGAACAGGTTCAGGCCCGCAACAAAGAGGCCGGCGGTAAGCCTGGATACGACGGACATTGCCGTGACAAGGGGCTGGAGCCTGGACCGGGCCGCGCTCTGCGTTTCCGTACCCCTCGTGAGGGCCGTACCGGCTGGATGGATCTGATTCGAGACGAGATCTCGTTTGCCAACTCTGACATTGAAGATTTTGTCGTGGTGCGAGGAAATGGCGCCCCAATGTTCTTGTTGGCCAACGCGTTCGACGATGCAGATATGGGTATAACTCATGTCATTCGTGGTGAGGATCACGTCAACTCAACCCCCAAGTACCTGATGTTGCTCGAGGCCCTAGGGCTGGCTGCACCTCAGGCGTTTGCTCATATGCCTCTGCTGGTAAATGAGGGCCGAAAGAAGCTCTCAAAGCGTCGTGACGATGTCTCGATGTCCGATTACAGGGATCGGGGCTATCTGCCAGAAGCAATGGTCAACTATCTCTCGCTACTCGGATGGGGGCCGCCAGATGGGGTGGAGGTTCGCCCAGTAAGCGAAATAGTCGAGCTCTACCGCCTGGAAGACGTAAACGCATCACCAGCCTTCTTCGATCAGAAGAAGTTGAGCTTCGTCAACGCAGAACATATCAGAATGTTGCCGCCAAACGAGTTTGTGGAACGCACCAAAGCGTTCCTCAGCCATGGTGATGCTTCGCTGAAAGCACTCTCAACCATGACGGTCGAAGTTCAGGAGCGGGTAAGGACTTTGAGCGAGGTAGAGCCAATGATTGAGTTCTTGGTTGTAGATGAACCGGAGATGGACGAAGGTTCCTGGACCAAAGCAATAACCAAAGGTAAATCGGTGCCAGAGATGCTCGATGCAACCATTAGCCGCCTTGAGGAACTCGATGACTGGTCACCAGCGCCGATAGAAGCGGCAGTGCGTGGTGCCGCTGTCGACGCTGGAATTG
>JAGQSI010000163.1 GCA_020439605.1 Acidimicrobiales bacterium
AGACGTGTTCCGCCTCCGGGGCGGTCTGCGAGCTCGAAGGTGCCGCCCAACTCTTCGGCTCGCGAAGCAAGGTTGTTGAGGCCGTGGCCACCTTGGCCTCGCTCGCTTAGACCACGGCCAGAATCGTCGATGGTGACAGCGACGGTGCCAGCGTTAACGATCACGCGCACATCTGCTGTTGGTGAACCAGCGTGGCGTGCCACGTTAGCTAGACCCTCGCGAACCACTGAGAGCACATGGGGCACGAACAGATCTGGGATGGCACTGTCCACCGGACCTTCAAAGCGGAAAGTAGGAGCAAAGCCGAGTGCCTCCATCAGTTCATCGCCGATGGCGAGAAGCTGTCTACGCAGACCATTGGACGATGATGGCGGAGGGTTCAGCTCGAATATCGACGAACGGACATCTCGAATGGTGAGGTCGAGTTCATCGATTGCTTGTTGGATACGTTCCACTACTTCGGGGATGTGGGCCAGCCGCCCAGCCGATTGTAGGGAGAGTCCAGTTGCGAAAAGTCTCTGAATGACAGTGTCGTGAAGGTCTCTGGCGATTCGCTCGCGTTCTTCGGCGATGTCGAGCTCGCGTGCCTTGGCCAAGAGTCTCGCGTTGTCGATAGCTGTGCCCGCGGCGGCGGCGAGGCCAATCGCAAGTTCCTCGTCCACCTCGTCAAAGACGTCTGCACCCTGCTTGTCGGTGAGGTACAGATTTCCGAATGCCTCACCTCGAACAAGGATCGGTACACCGAGGAAAGACTTCATCGGTGGGTGCCCTGGAGGGAAACCAAAGGACTCTGGATGTTTGGAAAGATCGGGGAGTCGCAACGGCCGAGGCTCCACGATCAAGAGGCCCAAGATTCCATGACCCTTGGGCAGTTCGCCTATCACCGCTCGTTCTGGCTCGTCGATTCCAACGGTTACGAAAGAGGAGAGATGGGTCTTATCCGGACTCAGAACTCCAAGTGCGCCGTACTTGGCGTCAACTAGCTCAACCGCGGTTTCCACTATGCGACGCAGAACTACACCGAGCTCCAAATCGGAACTCAGTGTCATCATCGCGGCGATCAGACGCCTTAGATCAGCGGCACCGGAGGATCCGTCCACCCCTAGATCGTAGGTCGGCGAGGGAACCGATCAGGAATGTGACCCTGGACTGGGAGGATTTGAGCGAGCGAGACGGTCCGCTTGACGAGCGGCATAGACAGCGGCTTCGGTTCTGCGGGCCATGCCTAGTTTCATGAGCACATTGCTCACGTAGTTCTTGATGGTCTTCTCGGCGAGGTGGAGCCGGTCACCGATCTGGCGGTTGGTCAGGCCCTCGGCAAGTAGGTCGAGGATCTTTCGCTCCTGTGGGGTGAGCGAGGCAATGCGTTCGTCCTCCTCCTGACCATGGCGGAGACGGTCGAGCACCCGAGAAGTCATGGCTGGGTCAAGAAGTGACTGTCCAGCAGCAACTCGGCGGATCCCCTCAACTAGGTCATTGCCCCGAACCTGTTTGAGGATGTAGCCAGAAGCACCGGCCATGATTGAGTCGAACAAGGCCTCGTCGTCGGCGAAAGACGTGAGCATCAGGCAACGAACCTCTGGATGGCGAGATCTGATCTCGCGGGCCACTTCGATCCCGCTGCCATTTTCGAGCTGGATATCAAGGACTGCAACATCAGGATTTGCCACTGGGAGGCGGCTGAGTGCCTGCTCTGCGGTGGCGGCTTCGCCGACAACGAGTAGGTCTTCTTCGCTGTTGAGTAATTCCTTGACCCCGCGACGAACGACCTCATGGTCATCAAGCAGGAAGATCCGCGTGGGCATCTCTCCATCATGGCCTGATTTGTTGTCGCGCGGCAGGGACCTTAGGCCCAGAACGCCATGGCGTCGGACTCTGCTGGACACCGCCTATCGCCAGCGAGAATAGTGGTGCATTATCCCGCGTCCCCTTGAGGTAACCCGTGAGTCCCGCTAACCAGACCCTGCTGGCGCGCTTTTCGATCGCCATCTCTGTCTTTGCTCTCGCCATGGTTGGCGTCGTCGCTGTTCGTGGCGGCGGTGACAACGGTGGTGGATCCGGATCAGCTGCGGCTGGCCCAGTGGCCGTTGCTCTGACCGAGTTCGCCATCTCGCCTTCTGTAATCAACGTTCCAGTTGGGGGCAGCCTTGCCCTAACCAACAACGGCACCGTTGACCACAACGTCTACGTCACCGACACACCAATCGCCTCCAAGGATCTGGCCGGCGGAGAGACAGCAACTCTGGATCTGTCTAGCCTTGAGCCCGGGACCTACGAGCTGTACTGCGCAATTGCCGGACACAAGGACTCAGGGATGACCGCTCAGCTCGTCATCTCCGAAGATGGCGCCCCCGCTGAAGGTGGCGAAACCGCTGGTGGAGCCGAGATGGATCACTCCACCGCAGATATCAGCACCCTTGAAGCAACCGACGAACTCGCCAAGGCCATCGACCAGGAAATGCGCGACGGCATGGACGCCGGCGTCAAGACCTTCCTGGAGAACGCGGGCAAGTACGCAAGCGGCGAAATGACCACTGGCAACCAGAGAATGGAACCCTCAGAGGTCAAGGCAGATGGCACCAAGGTGTTCAACCTCACCGCTGAGATCATCGACTGGGAAGTAAGCCCCGGCAAGATCGTCAAGGCATGGGCCTACAACGGAATGGTCCCCGGCCCATGGATCCGCGTGGAGCCAAACGACGACGTCGAGGTAAACCTCACCAACCGTCTCCCCATCAGCACCGACATCCACTGGCACGGTGTGGATGTACCCAATGACCAGGATGGCGTTGCTGGCATCACCCAGGATTACATCCTCCCCAACACCACCTACACCTACCACTTCAACGTAGGTCCCAACCCGCAGCTCGCCATGTACCACGCCCACTTCCATGGCCAAGTAGCGGTGCTCAACGGTTTGTTTGCCATCTTCCAGGTTGGCGACACTCCGCTGCCCCCGGCTGGCCGTTACGGCACCTTCGACATGCCTGATCCTGCGACAATCAAGATTGCTCAAGAGCTCCCGATGGTGCTCAACGACGCAGGGAGCATCGGTCTGTCGCTCAACGGCAAGGCATTCCCCTCAACCGAGCCGATCGTTGCAGACAAGGATTCATACATCCTCATGCACTTCTACAACGAGGGGCTTGTTGGTCACCCGATGCACTTGCATCGCCAGCCACAACTCGTTATCGCCAAGGACGGGTTTGCCCTCAAGGCCCCGTACCAGATGGATACCTTGTGGGTGTCTCCCGGTGAGCGCTACAGCGTGCTCATCAAGGCCAGCGAGATCGGCACATGGGCCTTCCACTGTCACATCCTCAACCACGCCGAGAGCGATAGCGGCCTGATCGGCATGGTTACCGCCATGGTGGTTCCGGACCCAGAGGCTGCATAACAGCTCAAGTCGGACCAGATCCGCAATGAAGAGACCGCTCAGGGCAACCTTGAGCGGTCTCTTCGCGTCTGTGCTCTACGATCTGTGCATTCACCAGCCCAAGCTGGAAGGGAAGGGGTCTTAGATGGCTTTGGTTTCAGCGGTAGATCTGCCATACCTACTTACTGAGTCACGTTCTACGCCTATGCACGTAGGCGGGCTCCAAGTATTTGAGTTACCCCCGGGTGCTGGTTCGCACTGGCTCCGTGAGCAGTACGAGTTCATGGTGAGCCACCAAGACATAGCGCCACTGTTTCGCAAGCGTCCATACCGTTCACCCGGTACCGGGTTTGCTTGGGGATGGCGCGAGGACGACGAACTCGACATCGAGTATCACGTCCGACACTCGGCACTTCCGGACCCGAATCGAGTTCGCGAACTCTTGGCCATGGGCGGACGTCTGCACGGATCTTTGTTGGATCGACAGCGCCCGCTATGGGAGTTCCACCTGATCGAAGGGCTCGAGGGCAACCGCTTTGCCACCTACACCAAGGTTCACCACTCGGTGGTGGATGGCGTTTCAGCGCTTCGCATTCTCGAACGCTGGTTGTCTCCGGACCCACAAGCCACGGTTCCCCCGTTCTGGACTACCCGTCCAAAGCGTGAGCGTCCCCAGTCCGACAACAGCACGGATCCTCTAGAGCTTCTGGTCGGCACCGCTCGTGGTGCAGTGGACGTGTTGGGTGTGGCGCCGGCGCTGGTTCGCTCATTGCGCAAGGCCATGTCCGATGAGCTAGCGGGCTTCCCGTTCAAGTCTCCGCCCACCATGTTGAACACACACATCACCGGCGCACGCAGAATCGCCGGCCAGACGTGGAGCCTGTCTCGGGTGAAGGCTGTGGCGCGAGCCTCAGACGCAACCTTGAACGACATCGTGTTGGCCATGTGTTCAGGGGCTCTCAGGCGCTATCTCATCGAGATGAACGGGTTGCCGGACTCTGCGCTGACCTCCATGGTTCCCGTGAGTTTGAGAACAGACGACAGCGCAGGTGGCAACGCCGTTGGAGCGGTGATCACCTCGCTAGCCACCGACATTGCGGACCCGAGTTGGCGCCTGGCGCGGATCAAGGAGTCCATGGCTATTGCCAAG
>JAGQSI010000164.1 GCA_020439605.1 Acidimicrobiales bacterium
AACCAGGCGATGCGGCCCCAGCAGGTTCTGCCGATTCTGCGCTAGGAGGTTGTGCGGTCGGGATGTAGGCGCCGATGCGTGCACCGCTGGCGCTGAGTGCAATCGATCGGGCGTAGGCGTAGGTCTCGGATGGTTCTAGCGGGCGGACCCACTTCTCTGCTGCACACCAACCAGAGATCTTGTCCACCCCAACTTCTTCGAGGTGGGAGTTCCAGCCGGCGGTGAACGCCTTGAACATGTCCTGGACCTCGGCTGGGATCTTCTCCCAGTCCTTGGTGGCGGAGTCGAAAATCCCGATCGTGCGCCACTGAATGTCGGAGTTCAGGTTGGCGTCCTCGTCGCCTGCACCTAGGTACTTGGCGCGTTCGCCACGGATCTTGATGACCTGATCTGCGAGATCACAGGTGCGGTCCTGGCCGCTGGCATATCCCTGGCCGAAGACCACATCTCCGAAGGTCTTGCCCGAAATGTGGGGAACCCCGTCTGCGGTACGAGAGATGGAGGCCTGGTAACTATCTTTGCCCTCAGGACTCTGTGTCTTCTTGTCGTCCTTGCCTTTGTCCGCTGTGTCATCAGAGCTACACGCTGTGAGCCCACCTGCGAGAGCTAGAGCGATGGCAGCGCCGGCAAATATGTGGGTGCGAAGATTGGTCTGTCGTGTCACCGTTTACTCCGTTTGCTGCTGGGGAGAGCGTCTAGCCGACCCTATCGCTGTTGTTGTGCTTGTGCTTGTGCTTGTGCTGAGCCTGGTTGGTTGTTTCGTGGCTCATATGGTCAGTGAGTGAAGTGTTGTTCCTTTACCTAGGCGGCAGCGCTCGGAATCTGCCCCTAGCCTGCGGCGAGGAATGGGCGATGGGATGAAAGGATGTACCCATGACCTCATCAGCTGCTCGTTCGGTGCCTCCACCAACCGACCTTGGGGAGGCCATGGCGCGCATTAGAGCCGACGGTGGACGTATAACCGATGCAAAGCGGGCGGTTGCGGAACTGCTCTTTGCGACAGATCGAGCCCTGAACGCTGATGAGATAACAACCGCAGTGCACGGGATTGAAAGATCCGTGCTCTATCGCTGCCTAGCGCAGTTCGAGGTTCTCGGGATCGTGGAGCACATCCATCTGGGTCATGGTGCTGCTGTATATCGGAGGCGGGGTTTGCCAACCGTTCCTGTGGCTTGCATGGTGTGCGGGTCGGCATGGGAGATCGGGGCGAACGAGACCCAAAGTCTTCGCGACACGGTCCTAGAACGCACCGGAGTGACTCTTGATCTGATCCACTTCCCATTGACCGGTCGCTGCGAAAGTTGCCAGGAAGCAAGCTGACGTCAGCCGACTCCGCTATTGCGACTTAGTTGTGATAGCCAATGGGCGTGATAGTTGCAATGCATGCCCCGGATGGTTTCTTGGACCCGTCGGTGGCGGTGGTGACAGCCATCTTGAGCCTGGCCATCTTGGGCGATTGCCTGAGCAAATGCTCGGGTGAGCTTCAAGACCACCAGATCCCTTTGGCCGGTGTGAGCGCTGCGTTCATCTTCAGCGCTCAGATGTTCAACTTCCCGGTGGCCGCGGGCACTACAGGCCACCTACTCGGGGGTGCTCTTGCAGCCGTGTTGTTGGGCCCCTATCTCGGGTCTTTGGTGGTGGCGATTGTGGTTGTTGTTCAGGCGTTCTTGTTTGCCGATGGCGGAATAAGCGCACTTGGATACAACCTTCTCAATATGGCGATCGTGCCGGCCTTTGGTGGCTGGGCAATGTTTGTGTTGGCCCGCAAGGTCCTGCCCGCTAACCGGTCGGGGGTTGTCGTCGCTGCCGGGCTGGCTAGCGCTGCATCAGTGGTCGCGGCCTCAGTGGCCTTTTCGATCGAGTGGTTGTTCGGGGCGAGCGCCCCGGTTCCTTTCGACACGGTCTTTTCGGCCATGGTCGGTGTACACGCCTTGATCGGTATTGGTGAGGGTGTGGTTAGCGCAATGGTTGTTGCCGGCGTCCTTGCTAGTCGCCCAGATCTGGTGGCGGGTGCTAGCGACCTTGAGTTGAGTCAGCTTGAGAATCCAGCGCCTATTGGGCTGCGAGCATTTGTGCTTGGCGGGGTACTTCTTGCCGCTGTGTTGGGCGCAGTTGTCAGCCAGTTCGCTTTCGATGACCCAGATGGCCTCGAGCGTGTTGCGATCGACAACGGGTTCATGGATTCGGCAGCCAACCATTGGTTCGGTGGGAGCCTGTTTGCGGACTACGCCACCAGAGGCATTGGCAATGAGCGCCTTAGCCTCGCGGTGGCAGGACTCGCGGGTGCGGCCTTGGCGCTGGTGGTGGCCTATGGGATGTTTGCCGCGGCGCGTTGGCCACGCCTGCAAAGAGGCTCCGTCTGAGATGAGTGGCCATCATGGGGCGTTGACCCGTGGGGCTTCGATCCATGGTCTCTATCAACCCGGTCATAGTCGCGTTCATTTGTTGAACCCGACTGCCAAAATGCTCGGTCTCGTTGTATTCGTGACACTTGTGGCAGTAACCCCTCGCACCGCTGTGGCAGCACTTAGCGCAAACGCAGTTGTAGTGGCACTCGTCATGGTTGTGTCGAAGCTGCCAGCGAGAATGGTTCTTGGTCGTCTCGCCGCTGTGGTCCCTTTCGTGGCGTTCGGCCTGTTGTTGCCGTTCATTGGAACCGGGACTCGAGTGCATGTAGGAGCCATATCGCTGTCGGTAGATGGATTGTGGGCGAGCTGGAACATCGTCGCCAAGGCAGTCATTGGTGCAGGTGCTGCAATAGCTGTTACCTCCACAACCGCGATCACTGACCTCTTGAGCGGTCTTGAGCGGTTGAAGGTGCCAGCGGTGCTGGTTGCGATTGCTGCATTTATGGTTCGTTACGTGGATCTAGTGGTGGGCGAACTCGCACGAATGCGAATAGCGATGGTGTCCAGGGGCCATGACCCCAGATGGCTGTGGCAGATTCGCCCAATAGCTGCTTCGCTCGCAAGCGTGTTCGTGCGGACCTATGAACGTGGCGAACGAATTCACCTTGCCATGTTGTCTCGTGGCTATGACGGGTCTCTTCCTGTAACGCGAGATGTGGAGCCGTTGCGAACAAGCGAGCTCTGCGTGGGGCTGTTGCCCGCTGCGATCGCGTTCGCTGGGTTAGCGATAGTGCTTTGGCCATGATCGAGCCTGCGGTGGAGATCGCCGAGTTGGCGTTTCGTTATCCGGGATCCAAGGAGTGGGTTCTCGACGGGCTGGACCTTGTGGTGCGTGCCGGAGAGCGAGTCGCGTTGCTTGGGGCCAATGGCTCGGGCAAGACCACGTTGCTCGCTCACCTAAATGGACTGCTGACTCCTCAACAGGGGGCTCTGCGGGTGTTGGGTCATCAGGTTGGCCCTTCATCGATCGCTGAGCTGCGGCGACGGGTTGGTCTTGTGTTTCAGGACCCAGACGATCAACTGTTCATGTCCACTATCGGAGACGACGTGGCGTTTGGGCCAGCAAACCTTGGTCTGCGAGGTTCGGAGCTTGAGCGTGCAGTGGAGCTGGGCCTGGCCTCGGTAGGGGCTGAGTATCTGCGCGATCGGGTGGGCCATCATCTGAGCGGAGGTGAGAAGCGTCGAGCAGCGCTAGCCACCGTATTGTCCATGGAACCCGAACTGTTGGCACTCGATGAGCCGACCTCGGGCTTGGATCCAGTCGGTACTCGTGAGTTGGCGAAGTTGTTGATTGGTCTTGGAACAACGCAGCTAATTGCCACCCACGACATGGCGTTTGCTTTGGAGACCTGCCCTCGTTCGGTGGTTCTGTCGGGGGCAAAGGTGGTCCTAGACGGACCAACCCGTGAGCTGCTCGCAGATGAAGCTCTGCTCGCAGCCCACGGGTTGGCTTTACCGTTTGGTTGGCGGATCCCCCAGGAGGTTCAGCCAACCGAAGGCTGAGGAACTAGGAGGGGACTAGTTCGCCAGCGGCTTTGGCCTCAGCGAGATGCTCTGCTTCGTCGAGGGCCTCGATCAAGTGCTCGCCTTCGACATCTAGGTCTGGTAGGAGACGATCCAGCCAGCCGGGCAGTTTCCATGCGAGATCGCCGAAGATGGCCATCGTTGCTGGGACGATGATCATGCGCACCACGGTTGCGTCAAGAAGCACGGCGGTGGCGAAGCCCACACCGAACATCTTGATAATCGGATCGTCTCCGAGTACGAAGCTGGCAAACACGCTGATCATGATGAGCGCTGCAGCGGTGATGACTCGGGCCGAGCTGGTTAGCCCGGTGAGCACGGACTGGCGAGCTTTGCCTGTGCGGACGTAGTCCTCGCGGATGCGGGAGAGGATGAACACCTCGTAGTCCATCGACAACCCGAAGAGGATGGCGAACATGAGCATTGGCAAGAAGCTGATGATCGGTACTGTCTCTTCAAGTCCGATCAGGTCCTTCATCCAACCCCACTGGAACACTGCAACTAGTACTCCGAAGCTTGCAGCGATACTTAGCAGGATCGCTATGGCGGCTTTGATCGGAACGAGCAGCGACC
>JAGQSI010000165.1 GCA_020439605.1 Acidimicrobiales bacterium
TCAACCAACTTGTCCACGCCACGTTTTGTACGGCTGAACATGAGTGTCTTGTTCCCGGAGCGTGAGATGGCAGCGGCAACCTTGGCCTTGTCCATCTGATGAACCCGCAAGAACCGCTGGGTCATCTGCGCCACGGTTACGCCTTCGGACTCCACCTCATGACGAACCGGATCTCTTTGATAACGCTCGATCAAACCGTGGACCACCCCATCGAGAGTGGCCGAGAACAACAAGGTCTGATGCTCGCCGGGGATGTGGCGAAGAATCCACTCGACCTGAGGCAAAAAGCCCATGTCCGCCATACGGTCCGCCTCGTCGAGCACAACCATGTTGACGTCGACGAGATCAAGCTCCTTACGGTCTATGAGATCGATCATCCGCCCCGGAGTAGCAACCACCACCTCAATGCCGTTCTTGATCTTGGTGATCTGCTTTTCAATATCGGCGCCCCCGTAGACCGCCTCGACCCGCACGTCTCGCACAGCACCAATGGGAGCCATCTCATCGCGGACCTGGGTGGCTAGTTCTCGGGTCGGAACCAAGATGATGGCTCTGGGACGCCCAGAATTGGCTCGCTCGGCTAGCTGGATCACAGGAATCCCGAAAGCGAGGGTCTTGCCCGAGCCGGTCTTGGCCTTGCCGCACACATCCCTGCCGGCCAAAGAGTCGGCAATTGTTAGCTCTTGAATCGCGAAAGCGTGAGTTTTGCCTTCTTTGGCGAGGGCCTCTGCGAGATCTGCTGCGACGCCAAGTGCGTCAAACGGGGTGGTCATTCAAGCTCCGTAGGTAGAACGGAGCGATCGGAGGCCCCTTCTGGGCTTTCAGGCTACGAGGCGCGAGCTGTTTGCTCCCCATCCACCAAGAGCACCTCCGGCGATCAACCTGGAAGGTGGGCCTCGATTGCGGCGATTACCGCAGGGTCCTGTGGCTCCACGCTGGGACGAAACCGCACAATCTCAGTTGCACCCGGGGTGACCAGAAACTTCTCGAAGTTCCACTGAATATCGCCAGCCTCACCATCGGCATCTTGAACCTTGGTCAGCTCTTCGTAGAGTCGGTGACGACCTTCACCATTGACCTCGATCTTTTCGAACATCGGGAAGCTGACCCCGTATGTGGTGGAGCAAAACGTTGCGATCTCCTCACTCGTGCCTGGTTCTTGGCCAAGAAACTGGTTACAAGGAAACCCAAGGACAGTGAAACCCTTGTCCCCATAGGTGCGCTGGAGTTGTTCCAGTCCTTCGTATTGAGGGGTCAACCCACACTTGGAAGCAACATTGACGATCAACGCAACCTTGTCCCGATAGTCCTCGAGGTTGCCAGCCTCGCCACCAAGAACCTGTACAGAGTTTTCGTAGATAGTCATGCGCTGACGCTACCGGCACCGGGGCCACAAGCGGCTCGGCTCCCCTAACATCGTTCGGGTGTCAACCCTGGCCGAAGTGCTCACCCAAATAAACTCCTGGCCAGTCACCAACGCAGCGACGGTAGCGGTGGATCGCTCCGGATTGGTTGCTTACCAAGGGGACCTGCACAGGATCTTTCCGATCGCCTCAGTGTCCAAACTGTTGAGCGCATATGGGTGTCTCATCGCCATTGAGGAAGAAACGTTGGGACTTGACGAGCCCGCTGGTCCGCCCGGCTCGACTGTTCGCCATCTTCTCGCGCACACCAGCGGTTACAGCTTCGATAACGGAGTGATCAACGCTCCTGCCACCAAACGGATCTACTCCAATACTGGCTTCGAGGTACTCGCAAACCACCTCGCTGAAAGCTCTGGGATCACGGCGCAGAGCTACCTAACAGAAGCGGTCCTGGCACCTTTGTCAATGGACTCCACGGGTTTCGATGGGCGCTCGTTGGCCCACGGAGCAAGGAGTTCCGCTTCGGACCTTGCGCGCTTTGTGAGCGAGTTACTCAATCCAACTCTGGTGCACGCCGAGACCCTCCGGGATGCAACATCTAACCAATTCGGCGATCTGGCTGGGATACTGCCCGGCCTCGGACATCAGAACCCGAACCCGTGGGGACTCGGCTTTGAGATCCGTGGCCACAAAGCACCGCATTGGACTGGCCTCACCAACTCCCCAGCCACTTACGGTCACTTCGGGGCCTCTGGGACATTCGTTTGGATCGATCCGACGCTCGGCCTTGGCCTAGTGGTACTCACCGATGAAGCGTTCGGGCCATGGGCCAAACACAAATGGCCAGAACTCTCAGATGCGGTGCTTGGCGCGTATCGACCCTGAACGAATGCTTAGGCCATAGCTGCGTGCACTAGAGGTTGCGTGCACTAGAGGCTGCGTGCACTGGTGGCTGCGAACGCTTGTGGCCGCCACCCTCTCCGCAAAGGGCGCCTACGTTCACGATTAGTAGTGCAAACTCGCCGTGCCGTTGAGTTGATCCAGGTAATGCGTGCCACGCACACTCTGGGCGAGACGCTGATAGGGGTGATGTTTGTGGAGTCGAGACAGTGGCTCCTGAGGTGGGAACTGCATCAGCTCTCGCACGTCCCAAGCCATCGAGTACAGCCTCACCCGCTCGAACTGGCGGGGGTGAGCAAACAGCTCCGGATAGTCCTCGACGAACCACCAAGGAACCTCGGCATAGTCAATGGCCTTGGTGCGGCTCTCGATGCTTAGCGGGACATGCAGGTAGGGAAGCGAACAGAAGCGAAGCAGGACATCTAGGTCGAGGTCTGGTGGACCAGGGCGAGCAAACTCGAAATCCAAGATGGCCGTGACATCCGCGCCGTCCCACAAGATGTTCTCGAAGGTCAAGTCCCCGTGCACAACCGTGGTTTGGTTGAAGGGGTCAAGCGAAGAGGCAGTATCAGACACCAGCGCCTCAGCGTCTCGAATCAGATCCACATCGATATGTGGCAACTCCTTGGCAAGCTGGAGTTGCTCCAGCAGCCGCGCCGCTGCCTGCGCACCCGTAGGTGCTTGGTCAAGAAGCTGAGGCACATCTCGCAACCCCTCAAGCTGAGGGCACGGCGTGGAATGCACCGCCCGCAAACGTTGCGCTACTTGACGCACCGCATGTCTGCGCTGATCACGGTCCAGATCTGGCCAGGCACGACTCAAGGTGATGCCGGGCAGGCGCCGAAGCACCAACCAGTCGTTGCCGATCTCTCCGCCATGTTGAACCAGCGGGGGGTAACCAACCTCTTCGGGCAGGATCTGTGAAAGCACAGCCTCACGGTGCAGTCGCAAGCTCGGGTCCCGGTTTACCCGGACCACATAATCGGGCGTGACCCAAACCTCATTGGTCACGCTGTCCACCCGGGTCAGGTCCTCGCCCGGCAGACCTACCGCAGCCAGAGCCCCCATTGCCCGGACGCGTCCCAACCCGGAGGAGGTGGATCCCCCGGGTTGAGTCACAAGCCTTGGACGAGTCATGACAAGCTCAGATCGGCCGAGGCACAGAGATTCTGAGCAATTTCACCTATGCGCGCACCGTTCACCGCCACGGACTCAGATTAGCTGAGAGTCACAACTCCTCGGCAGTTAGAGCAAACAGGTCCGATTTTCCAGCCTTTACGGGAGCTACCAGGCCATGAACGCTAGGCAGCAGATGCTCGGCAAAGAACCGGGCCGTCACTACCTTCACCTTGGCCAGATCGCTGTCTGCACCACCGTTGTCGATCACGGACTTGGCGGCAAGACCCTGCACGGCCATCAACCAGCCAGCAACAGCAGTTGCGAATAGGCGCTGGTACGGGGTAGCTGCTGAAAGGGCCTGTACCGGGTCGCCAAGACCTTCGGAAAGAATCCAGTTGGTTGCGTCCTCAAGTGCTGCGATGGCCGAGCTCAACTCACGATGCACCACTGCTAGGTCATCGCCAGCGGCTTCGAGATCAGCCAGAGTGGCCTTCATCCGGGCCAATTGGTCCTGATAGACACCGCCCGCACGCATCGGAAGCTTGCGACCAACAAGGTCCATCGCCTGAATACCGTTGGTACCCTCGTAGATCTGGGTGATCTTCGTGTCACGGTAGAACTGTGCGGCACCGGTCTCTTCGATGAAGCCCATGCCACCGTGCACCGAAATACCGATGGAGGTCACAACCTCGGCCATGTCTGTGCAGTAGCTCTTGGTGAGCGGGATCAACAGATCCACCATCTCCTGAGCCTCATTACGAGTGGGCTCGTCCACGCCGTAGCGCAACACATCGATCTGCTCAGCAACCTTGAAGCACATGAGCCTCATGGACTCGGTATAGGCCTTCATCGTCAAGAGCTGACGACGAACATCAGGGTGCTCAACAATGAAGGACTTCTCGCCACGTGCAGCACCTGGGGCATAGCCCTGCTTGCGTTCCATGGAGTACTGGAGCGCCTTCTGGTAGCTGCGCTCAGCAAGGCCAAGACCTTCAACACCCACGCCGAGGCGAGCGTTGTTCATCATGGTGAACATGTAACGCATGCCAGCGTTCTCTTCGCCCACGAGATAACCGATCGCGCCATCTGAGTTGTCGCCGTATGCGAGCACGCA
>JAGQSI010000166.1 GCA_020439605.1 Acidimicrobiales bacterium
CTGGTCATCTAGGCGGTACCCGGGGGTGGCCTGAACAAGGTGCAACAAGTAGGTGCAGGCTGCGAGAACTTCGCAACGGCTCAACACTGGCTGGCCCGGTTCTGGACGGTCGATCAGAGGCGTAAGCTCATCGGCCATATTGCCCTGAAGCATCGGGAACAGTTCGACGATCTTGTCGATCTCGTTGCCAAGTTTGCGATCGAGCTTGTAACGACCCACGCGGCTGAGGTCGTAACGACGGTTCTCGAAGAAGGCGTTACGGAAGTAGGCCTTGGCAGATTCTGCCGAAGGCGGCTCGCCCGGACGGGCACGCTTGTAGATCTCGATGAGAGCTTCTTCTTGGGTGGTGGCAACGTCGCGCTCTTTTTCCCACTGACCCTCAAGGAACTCGAAGTGACGTACAAAGGCATCAAGGAACCCGGGTGCATTGGTCTCGTCGTAGCCGAGGGCACGAAGCAGAACGAAGACACCCAGACGGCGCTTACGAGCAACGCGTGTACCAGCAGTTACGTCCTTGCCGGGCTTGTGCTCTACGTCGAACTCGATCCACTCACCACGGTATGGGTGAATGGTGCCGGTGACGAGCTGATGCTTTGCGAGGTTACGCAGGCGATACCGCTCACCGGGCTGGAAGATGACACCAGGTGAACGCACGAGCTGGCTGACCACGACACGCTCGGTGCCGTTGATCACGAAGGTGCCCTTCTCGGTCATCTTGGGGAAGTCACCCATGAAGACCGTCTGTTCTTTGATTTCACCGGTGTTGGCGTTGCTGAACCGTGCGCGCACGAAGATCGGCGCGCTATAGGTCATGTCACGCTCTTTGCACTCCTCAACCGTGAACTTCGGCGTTGGGCGAAGATCTTCGTCGGTTGGATCGAACTCCAACTCCAACTGAAGGGCCTCGGTGAAGTCCTTGATCGGCGAAATGTCGCGGAACGTGTCAGCTAGGCCCTGCTCGAGGAACCAGTTGAACGACTCACGCTGAATAGCGATCAAGTCTGGAAGCGGAAGAACCTCATCGAGGTTCGCGAATGAATAACGGTCCCGGATGGTGGAACGAGAGGACAACGAAAGCTCCTCAGCAAGGTGGATAGCGCGCGTGAAATCCCATAGCTAAAGGGCTTGGCTTCGATCAACCATTTCTGAGAGCCAGTCCCTGCACTACAGCGACCTGCGATCATAACCGAGACGCACCACAATTACAACCGGAGTCTCAAGGAGTCGGCAAAGGGGGTTCTTGGGTTGATGAAACCGTAAACCTCTTGGCCTCATTGGTCAAGCATCTAATCGCTTTAGGAACTTGGCTACTTCTGGCGGCTCCGAGCACCTAGCGTCAGGGCGTGCGAAGACTGATCTTGTTGTGTAGCTGTGCTCTATTGGCCCTCACCGTTGCGTGCTCTTCAAACAGCACCGACCCATCAGAGTCCGAAGGCTCGAAGTCAACCACCACAAGAGCACCGGCGCCGGATCAGACTCCTCCGAAATCGATCAACGGCATAACCGTTGATGGCGACACCCTTTGGGTGGCCAGCATCGCCGGCGACGAGGTTCTACAGATCAGCATCAGCGATGGCTCGATCCTTCAACGTTTCGATGCCAACGGTGCCACCCCTGACGATGTGGACCTGGCTCCTGATGGTTCAATCTGGGTTGCGGGCTTTGGAAACGGGGACCTAGCCCGGATTCACGAGGGAGAGTACGAACGCATCACCAACATCAAGGAAGGTCTCAACCCGATTGCGGTGGACGCCAAGGGCATTGTCTGGGTTGGCACCTACGGACCCGCTGGAGACCTGTTTCGGATCGACCCGAGCGAGGTGGATCCCGATACCTCCTTCGAGTGGTCACCCGTTGTTACTGGCCTTCCTGACATCAATGCGTTCGGCATTCTCGCCGATGGACGCATCGTTGCACCCTCGCTCGGCACAGACGGGCCGAGCTCAGCGGTTCTAATTGATCCCACCAGCGGCGATATTTCCGAGTTGGCCACAGGGCTCCCATCGGTTGCGGCTGCAACCGTGGATTCCGATGGCACCCCATATGTTCTCGCCAACCTCACCGGTGAGGTTTTCAGGATCGACGTGGAGAACAAAACCTCGAAATCCGTCTACAAGGTGAGTGAGGGCGCTCCGTTCGACAACCTGGCCTTCGGCGACGACGGGACGCTGTATTTGTCAAGCTTCATCGCCCCGACCATTACCGCAGTGGACCCCAGCGGTGTTGTTCGCGTGATCAAGATCGGTGGGTGAGACTTGTTGGAATCTGATGCTCGCATAGCTGTTGACGACCCAAACGATCCTCACATCGAGGAGTTTCTCGGGCTGCGAGATCACGAATTGCGCCGGCGGCGGGAATCACCAAACGGAGATCTCGCAGGCATATTCATCGCTGAAGGTGATCTAGTGGTGGAGCGTGCGCTGCGCGCTGGTTACAAACTGCGATCGGTCCTTATCGACGCCACCCGTCAACAGCCATTGAGCGAGGAGATCTTGGCCACCGGAGCCCCTATCTACGCAGCGGGCCAGGACGTTGTCCTGCGGATCACCGGGATGGCCATGCACAGGGGGCTGATTGCCTCTCTCGACAGAGGACCAGAACGCGACCTGGACTCGGTCATCGGGAACGCAACCAGAATGGTCGTTCTTGAGAACGTAAACAATCCAACCAACCTTGGGGTTATTGCTCGTTCCGCCGTAGGACTTGGAGCGGACGCGCTTTTGCTTGACCCGTCTTGTTGCGATCCCCTCTACAGGCGAGCCAGCCGAGTAGCGATGGGCGAGGTGTTCGCACTCCCTTGGACCCGCACCAAGCGGTTCCCAGAAGGGCTAGACCCGATATTGGAGGCCGGATTCACCCTTCTTGCGCTCACCCCTGATCCCAGAGCCGAGTCCATTGACGACGTCAGCTTCGGACCCGATGAGAAGGTCGCGTTGGTTCTCGGCGCTGAAGGACCCGGGCTCACCAACTCCACGATGGAACGCATTGGCCGAAGGATACGCATCCCGCTACACGGCGGGGTCGACTCGCTAAACGTCGGAGCAGCAGCCGCTATCGCGTGCTACGTACTCGGGCGAGGAAGACCATGACTGACACTCCTAGCGAACTACCCCAGCAAAACACTGTGGCCTCCTTGCAGGCCAGCCTCAAGACCTACAGCTCAGCGGGATTGTCGGCCACTTTGAAGACAGCACGGGTCGGGACCTTGGTTCTGTGCCTCTGCGCCGCTCTGACAGGAGCTGTAGCTCTGGGACTTGGGGTCTATGCCTTCTCTGGCAACGAAGCCGGGCTTGTGATCGTTGCCGCTGTTGCCCTGCCAGCGGTTGCCCTACCGATCTATGTGGCTCGCAGAGCAACTGCTCTCCTCAACGCGATCAGCAAACCCACCGAGGTCATGGCTCAGGCCAAGGACCTCGCCACCCGCTTGAGCGATGGACCCGAGTTGAGCTCTCTACTTGGCCAACTTCGTTCAAGCAACAAATCCACCAGCGGCGGTCGAATCACCCGGGTACTGCGCTCGGGTCGGCTCATCTCAGCGATCATCGCTCTAGCTGGCCCAGATGCCAAACATCACCCGCTGCTGGTTGCGTTGACACCGGAGCGGCTTCGGTTCTTGTGGCTAGCAACGATAAGCGCGCTTTGGTGGTGGCTATGCGCTGGAATCTTCGCTGCGCTTGTTGGGCTGGGACTGCTGGTTTCGCTCGTTGTCTGAAGGTCTGCACCCCAAGTAACCCGAGATCTCTTTCCGTCTAGGTCACGATCAAAACCCGCTATCTACCTGCTCTCGTTCGAGGACAAAGCCGAGCACCGCGTGCTCTGGGACTTTGCCGCCGCTTCGTTGAAGCCACTCGTGACGGAGGTGTCTCCAGCCAAGCGAACCCTGGTCGCGACGCACGCGGCTCTTTCTTGGGTTTCAAGTGTGGTTCAAGGCGCCCGAGGGCAGAGATCGTGAGCACTTGGATTAGACGGCATCGGTTCCACCGGCGCGACCGACAAGCTTGTAGAGGTCGGCTCCGGGACCTGGGCTGTGCAGCTGATCTCGATGCAGGCAATGCCGACCTTTCCGCTGGCTTGGTTGTGGGATGCTGCCCCGTTGGCTTGGCCGAGCTCCCAGGCGGTTAGCTCGCCGGTTGTCGGTGGAGCCGTTCAGTAATAGCGATTTGGTCGTCGATGGTGTCGTGCACGTCTGGTTCGACGACGCCTACGAACGCTCTCGACTCGGCCGAGATCAACACCCGAGTGACCTCGGCGCTCCAACTGATCGCAACCGGCGTCGACGCTGCACCTAAGCGCGATCTCGACTCGGTGCCCGGCATGGTCGAGTGGCAGACCTGGGTCGTGGACTAGGAACGATCTCCGGCGGCTTGCTCGGCGGCGTCGATGAGGTCGTTGAGCCACGCAACTGCTTCAGCAAGGGGGAGCACGTCGAGTCCTTCGGCGGCATTGACGTAGCGGTCCTCCCAACCGGGCCACGCCTGGACGGTCGGCGGCCACGG
>JAGQSI010000167.1 GCA_020439605.1 Acidimicrobiales bacterium
GATCGGGGTTAGCCAAACCGCCAAAGAACTCGATGTCGAGCTGCCCGATGGCGCTGACGTAGACGCACTCAAAGCCGCGATCGACAAAGCGCTCGTGGATGGCACCACTTTGTGGCTCACAGATCGCAAGGGGCGTCAGATCGGGGTCCCCGCGGACAAGATCGCCTACCTGGAACTCGGCCATCCAGACGATGGACGTCGTATTGGTTTCGGCGGTTAATGGTCCCTCTGCTTGATCGCAAGCTGCTCTTTGTCACCGGCAAGGGCGGGGTTGGTAAGTCAACCATTGCGGCCTCGCTAGCTCTGCTCGCCGCCGAGCAGGGCAAGAAAACTCTTGTGTGCGAGGTTGATGCCAAAGGCAACCTTGCTGACTTCTACGAGGCGGGGGAGACCTCATTCGCTGCTCGTGAGCTCCAGCCAAACCTGTGGGCCATGTCCATGAACACAGAGGAGTCCCTCAAGGAGTATCTGAGCCTTCAGCTCAAGATTCCCTTCGTCGCAAAGATCGGGCCAATAGCACGGACCTTCGATTTCATTGCCAACGCTGCGCCAGGGGTCAAGGAAATCTTGACCATTGGCAAGCTCACCTATGAGGTCCGAGAACGAAACTATGACCTCGTCATCGTGGACTCGGTTGCGAGTGGTCACATCGTCGGTCAGCTCACAGCCCCCACGGGGATCAATGAACTCGTGCAGGTTGGTTTGGTGCGCAACCAGACCCAATGGATGATGGACATCTTGAATGACCCGGCCCAGACCGGCGTGGTCATTGTCTCGGCCCCAGAAGAGATGCCAGTAGCTGAGACCATCGAGCTAGCACAGCGTTTGGATGCCGAGACAGATATTGATCTAGCTGCGGTGATCGTGAACCGGGTTCTACCCGAGTTGTTCACCGAGCGCGAAGAGGCTCTGTTCGAGGCGATGCGGACCCCCCGCAAAATAGATGCGATCTCCAAAGCAGTAGGTGGGGCCGTCAAGCCTGTTTTTGATGCCGCTGAGCTTGCGGTAACGCTTCGTCGTACCAGAGCAGGTCACCTAGCCACACTGCGTGAGGGCCTAGATCCGATGTTGCCGATGATGTTCGTGCCGTATCTGTTCACCAGAACCCACGGTGCACGTGCCACGAGACGCGTAGCGGAACTACTCGGCGAGGAACTGTGATGGCACCTCGCAAACCAACAGACACAGACAAAGCCAGAACGCTTGAGCAACTTCTGGCCACCAAGGAGATCGCAATCTCGTGCGGCTCCGGCGGAGTGGGAAAGACCACCACTGCTGCGGCCGCAGCAGCCATGGCTTCGGTGCACCTTGGCGGCAAGGTTCTGGTTCTGACCGTGGACCCGGCCAAGCGGCTTGCCAATGCTCTCGGGCTGGAACGTTTTGGCAACACGGAGACTCAGGTCCCTCCGTCTGCGTTTGCTGCTGCCGGCGTTGAGCCCCGCGGTGAGCTGTGGGCGGCCATGCTCGACACCAAGCAGTCCTGGGATGATCTGGTTCGGCGTCACGCGCCAGATGCCAAGACCAAAGACGCCATCTTGGCCAACTCGATCTATCAGAACATTTCAGGTCGCTTCGTACAGAGCCACGACTACATCGCAATGGAACGTCTCTATGAGATCCATACCGCTGGTACCTATGACCTGATCGTGGTGGACACTCCGCCCACCCGCAACGCCATGGACTTTCTCGAAGCGCCGGAGCGAATGAGCGACTTCTTCTCCTCCAAGCTGTTGCGCTGGTTGACTGCTCCATCAAAGAACCGGGTCATGTCCTTGGCCTCGAAGCCCTTCTATACCGTGGCGGACCGGATCTTGGGTTCGCAGTTCTTGGAGGACATAGCGGAGTTCTTCACGCTCTTTCAGTCCATGGCACCGGGCTTTGTGGAACGTGCCGATGCGGTGAGTCGAACCCTTGGCGACAAACGGACCACTTTCCTCGTGGTTTCCACGCTCGAAGCCGCACCCCTAGACGAGGCCGAGTTCTTCATAGGTGCGCTTGAAGAACGCAAACTTCACCTCGGTGCGCTCATTCTCAACAAGGTGCTTCCGTCCTATCTGCGTAGAACCGCATCTACCCCTGTCGCAAAGAAGCTCATCAGCGATCCGGGTTCTGTTTCTCCGGCCTTGGCTGATCTCGCCGAACCAGCAGACGTGGAGCGGGTGCTCTCCACTATCGGCGAGAGCTTCCTCAACTATCAGGTAGTGGCCAAACGAGAAGCAGAACAACGCGCTGGTCTGGCGAGTAGTCCTGAAGTGGTGGCCGCCGTGCCCTATTTCGATGCTGACATCCACAATCTTGGCGGCTTGTTGGCACTCGGCGAGAAGATCTGGCGCTAGGTCTCAAGGCCCATATTTGGTGTCGTGTTGTTGTGGACCTCTTGACTAGGTGCCGTCGCAACCTATTGTCACATCGTGGCTTCACTCGCCGAGATAGTTCGCAGTCGTTCATCGCTGACGCAACCTGAGGTTGTTCATCTTCAACGTCTCGTCGCTTCGTGGAACATGCTCGCGGACTTCTGTTTCTCTGATCTGTTGCTCTATGTGCCGATCGAGGGCGCACTCCGAGATGGTGGCACCCAATCGAAAGCAGTGACCGACGACGGGTCTGTGGGTGGCGACAGTGAGTTTGTGGTTGCGGGTCATGTTCGTCCATCCACCAGCCAGACCCTCTACCGCCACGACTTGATTGGTGAACATATTGAGGAATCAGAACGTCCGCTGATCGCTCGTTCGATGAAGCTCGGCGAAATCATCGAGGGTGAGACCAACGTGAGTTCGATCCGAGAGCTGGTACGGGTCCTGTGCATCCCCGTCAGACATGAGGGCAAGACCATTGCGGTGTTGTCACGGGAGTCGATCCCCAACGTGGGTCGTGCGCCTGGTGAGCTTGAGCGCACATACATAGACATCTTCAACCGCTTTGCCCGCATGATTGCGTCAGGCGAGTTCCCGTTTGCCTCAGACGACAGCGACGCCAAGGAGAGCCCCCGAGTTGGCGACGGTGTGGTTGTCCTGGACAAGGCATCGTGTGTGCAATACGCGTCGCCCAATGCAGTGTCGGCGCTTCACCGAATGGGTGTGCACGCCAATCTCGATGGGATGCGCCTTGGTGGGCTGGGCCTGGACGACGAATCGATTCGTTCTGCTTTCAACGTGGGCCTGCCGGTCACCGAGGAGGTGGAACGTGGCGACGTGATCTTGTTGGTGCGGGCCATACCGATGCTCGACTCGATGGGCGTCTCCGGTGCGGTGGTCCTGTTTCGTGACGTGACCGAGGTCAGGCAGCGGGATCGGCTGTTGTTGTCCAAGGACGCCACCATTCGTGAGATCCACCATCGGGTGAAGAACAACCTTCAGACAATTTCGTCGTTGTTGCAACTGCAGGCCCGCCGCCTCGACTCTCTCCAAGCTCAAGAGGCAATAGCTGAGTCTGTTAGACGAATCCGCTCGATTGCGCTCGTGCATGAGACCTTGTCCCGTGAGGCTGGCGATGCTGTGGCATTCGCCGCGATCCTCAGGCCGCTAGTGCAGATGGTTGCAGAGGCAGTGACTTCATCGGATCGCCATATCGCATTTGAGGTGAAAGGCGATGGTGGAAAGCTTCCCGCTGAAGTGGCTACACCGATGGCGGTGGTGCTTACGGAGCTGCTCCAAAACACTGCGGACCACGCGTTTGTGCAGGGGCCAGCCCCTGATGGTGGACGCCAGGTCCTAGTTGAGCTTGATCGCACCCCGGAAGACTTTGAGGTCCGCGTAATCGACAATGGGGTAGGCGTTCCTGAAGGTTTCTCAATCGCCACCGCCAAAGGACTCGGGCTATCGATTGTGAGGGCGTTGGTAACTTCGGACCTGCGGGGCACCTTTGAATTCGAAACCCGCCCAGATGGAGCACCGGGGTCCGTGTTTGTGGTTCGAATCCCACAAGAACCGTTGCACTAGTCGCGACGAGCTCCGGTAGCAGTGACGGGCCACGGCAGGCGGAGCAGATCAAAAGGGTGCTGGCGGGCCGAGGCAAGCGGCGGATCTCGCCTCAAGGCCCACCAGCTAGATAGAGCATAGCGCACCGTTACAAGAGTGCAAAGTGTGCCAGCTGAGAAGGGGATGAGGCAGTCCAAAAAGCAAAGAGGCCGGCCCGTAGGCCGACCTCTTCAGCGGGACTGGGTGTGCTCAGGCGGTTTGACGCTGACGGCTTGCATGCTGCTTGCGAAGCTGACGGCGCTCCTCTTCGGAGGTGCCACCCCAGATGCCTGAATCCTGGTTGGTGGCCAGGGCAAACTCAAGGCAATCTGCCTGTGCATCACACTGGCGACAAACGGCCTTGGCATTCTCGATCTGCTCGATGGCGGGTCCGGTGGTGCCGACCGGGAAGAACAGATCCGGATCTGTGTCACGGCAGGCCGCGACCTTTCGCCACTCATCGGATTCGATGGTTAGTGAGAGCAGATGTGCAGAACTTACAGCCACTTGAGGTGC
>JAGQSI010000168.1 GCA_020439605.1 Acidimicrobiales bacterium
TTGGTGGGCGGTATCAGCTGTCCGACCTGGCGAGGGCTTCAAGGTCTCGAACCCGCTGGCAAATGCGGTGACGAGATGGATGAGGAGATCAAAGAGTTGCGCAGAGCTGGAACACCGGCCACGCCCAAGCTCTTGAACCGGGCCATGCAGGGTTCATATCCGCCAGCGTCCACTTTCAAACTTGCCAGCGCGTACGCAGCTTTGAAACTGGGAATCATCCAACCCAATGACACCATCGCAGATGGCGGCTATTACAGGCTCTGCGAAGGTGAGGCCAAGGGGTGCGTGAAACGCAACTCGGGCAGCACAGCACATGGGTCGGTGGATCTGAAACGCGCCCTCACTGTTTCCTCGGACGTCTACTTCTACCGAATCGGAGATCTCGCCTGGCGCCAGCGAGACGAACTCGGAGATGACGCCATGCAACGTCACATTCGTGAGCTGGGCTACGGCTCACGAACCGGGATAGATCTTCCCGGTGAATCGGCCGGTACCGTCCCGGACCCGGAATCTGAGATGGAACTGGCTATGTCTCTGTTTGAGGCAGACCCTGACTACTTCAATGGAGATGAGGCCCTGGCCAAAGATGCTGGACGCTGGCGCTCGGGCTTTAGCGCAGACCAAGCCATTGGTCAGAAGGTAAACGCAACTCCCCTGCAGACGGCCAACGCCTATGCAGCTCTGGCCAATGGCGGCACCCTCTATCAGCCCAGTGTCCTCGACAAGATCACGGTTCACGATTCGCCTGACAAGATCGTGGTGGCATACAAGCCGAAGGCCAACTCCACTGTTGATTTCGGATCAGCTAGGGATTCATTCTTGGAAGGCTTCAAAGGGGTGGTTGACCCGAGCATCTCCTATGGAGGTACAGCGGTAAACGTGTTCTCAGGGTTCCCGTTCTCGTCTATGCCACTCGCTGGCAAGACTGGAACAGCGCAGACCGGAGAAGACCCAAAGACCGGCTATGAACGTCCGGACAACTCGCTGTTCGCTGCTTTTACTCTCGACGGAAATTCCTCATGGACGGCATCTGCGATGTTCGAGTATTCAGGGTTCGGATCCAGCGCTGCAGCGCCGGCGGTGCGCCATGTTCTGGAATCCATAGCTGATGGATCGCTCTATCAGTTCCAGATCCCTGAAGGTGCCGTGATAGATGCCGAAGCAGCTGCTCAACAAACAGCTGCCACCAGTGGCGGGGGAGGGGACTGATGGCGGCAACCTATCGCTCCTCACGTTTTGGCACTGGACGAGAGTCCCTTGCCAACTGGCGTTCCAACCCGGCATCGCCAACCAGGCACATAGATCTGGTTCTTGTCATCGCAGTATTTGGGGTGAGTCTCCTCGGAGCGTTGATGGTCTACTCCACAACCCGCGGACCCGAAGCTCCATACGACCGGTCCTACCTGGTGCGAGTGCTCATGTTTGTTGCGCTTGGTGGGTTGATCATGGGTGCGCTTGCCTTGTTCGATTACCGGAAACTGCGTGATTTCTGGCCTTTCATCTATGGCGCGAGTCTGTTCATGCTGATCGCAGTTCTGATTCCGGGGGTGGGCTCGAGAACCAAGGGCACGCAGGGCTGGTTCCAGCTTCCGGGTTTTCAACTTCAGCCCTCAGAACTGGCCAAGCTGGGGATGATCATCGGGTTCGCTGGACTTGCCTCACAGTTCAGAGGAGACCTTGACAACGCCCGAGTCATCATGTTGTTGGGAATTTGTGGCGCCCCCATGTTCTTGGTGCTGCTGCAACCCGACCTCGGCACCACTTTGGTTTCGGTGGCGGTCTCATTTGCGCTTCTGTTGGTTGCTGGAGTGCCCGGGCGGATACTTGGAGGGCTGGCCCTGGCAGCAATCCTCGGCACCACTTTGGTCTTGAGTTCCGGGCTGTTGAAGGAATACCAGGTTGCTCGTCTCACGACCTATGTTCGCCAGGACCAACAGGCCAAGACCGAAACCGACGAAAAGGCGCGCTTCAACCTGGAACAATCAAAGGCCGCTATCGGAGCCGGTGGAATGTGGGGTCAGGGCCTTTTCCAAGGCAAACAGACAAACGGGCGTTTCGTTCCCGAGCAGAGAACGGACTTCATCTTCTCAGCAGTTGGTGAACAACTCGGTTTCGTTGGATCGTCCCTGTTGTTGGGAGCGCTCGGCGTCATTGTGTGGCGTGTTTGGAGAGCAGCACAGCTAGCCAGAGACGAATTTGGAACCTTGCTGTGCACAGGAATCATGGTGATGCTTCTCGTGCAAACGTTCGAGAACGTAGGGATGGCCATGGGAATCATGCCCATTACCGGCATTCCACTGCCGTTCGTCTCCTATGGGGGTTCTGCCTTGTTGACGATGTTTGCGTCCATGGGGCTCGTCCTGAGCGTGCACATGCGACGGTTCTCCTGAAGCAAAGAATCTGACCTTTGTGCGTTAGTGATCCTCAACCGTTGGGTCGCTATCGGTAGAATCGTCAGGTCATGACCGTTCGACCTTCACCAAATGTTTGGCTTGTAGCCATCGTGATGTTGTGTGCCAATGCTGCACGGACACGAGTTTGTGGTGTGGGTGCGCACAGGTCAGACCATACGAAACAACAAAAGAACGCAAGCTGTTGGCGCCCGACCCGAAATGATTTTGATGGTCGTCGGGGCGACTACAGCAGCACTTCTTGCCACGCGAGAGGTGCCGTAAGAAGGGACTCAACATATGACCGATACGGACGCAGGGGATCGCCCCACGCCCGCACAAGAGGCAGCCGCTGGCACTTCGCCTAAACCTGCTTCTGGTGGCACTAGCGGAGGTGAACCTGCTCAACCCACTGGTGAGCTAGCGGGCAATACTGCTGGCGCTACTTCCGCTGAGGGTGGAACTGGTTCCAAGTCACGCCGGCGCGGGTCGCGTGGTGGCAGAAACCGAAATAGGGCTCGCCAAGATGGTGGGTCGCAAGCTGGGTCTAGTTCTGGCGATGACCGTACTCCTGAGCTGCCGGACCGTCATCGCGAAAATAAGCCGTCTGCACAAGCCGCCGAGGCTGCACTCGTGCGCAAGCCGCAGATCGGAGATTCTCGTCCGGCTCCGGCTGGAGCCGGTGCTGGTGCGCGGTCATCGAGCGCTCAAACTCAAGCCGACTCCGCTGCATCTATGCCAGCCAAGACATCTGGAGTTGCGAAAGGTTCCGGCCAAGCGAAAGGTCCTGGGTCTACGAAGAGTGCCGGCGGCGCCAAAGGTTCAGGTGCCTCAAAGAACGCTGGAGCACCCAAGGGTGATAAAGCTGCCAAGGACTCAGGCAGATCCGATGGAGATGGCCCAGACTCCTCCGTTGGCGGCACTTCGGCAGATGGCGCGCAAAACGCCACAGGAACTTCCACGTCTGCCAAGCGTCGTCGCCGCCGTGGAGGCCGCGGGCGAGGGGGCTCTGGAGGTGGCTCGGGTGGAGTAGTCACAGCCATCACCGATGACATGCCAGTGGACTTGGATGAAAAGACGCTGTCCAAGCGCAGAGGTAAGGCTCGCAAGGGTCGTCCGGTGGGTCGCTATCTCATGGCGGTGCACGTACAGCCAACAGCTACCCAGATCGCCGTGCTCGAAGGTAAAGCCTTGATCGAGCACTACGTATCGCGCCCCGCCGATGAGATCAATCTCATTCACGGAAACATCTACGTAGGCAAAGTTCAGAATGTGCTGCCCGGCATGGAAGCTGCATTCGTAGACATCGGGACCCCGAAGAACGCGGTCCTCTATCGGGGCGATACCCGCTATGACCCTGAGGACATCGAGGAGAAGGGGTCCACTCCACGCATCGAGGAGATCCTGCGTTCCAAGCAGATGATCCTTTGTCAGGTGACCAAGAACCCGATCGGTGCCAAAGGAGCCCGGCTCACCCAGGAGATCTCTCTGCCCGGGCGGTTTGTGGTTCTGGTACCCAATAGCTCCACATATGGAATCTCCAAGCGTCTGCCAGACAACGAGCGCAAGCGTCTGCGTCAAATTCTGGACAAGGCCAAGCCCAAGGGGCATGGCTTGATCGTGCGCACCGCGGCAGAAGGAATATCTGCTGAAGAGCTTGAACGTGACGTGCAGCGCCTGGCCAAGACCTGGGACGAGATCGAGGCCCGAGCAAATCAGGTCATCAAGTCCGGTCAGGCATCGCTTCTTTACCGAGACCCTGACATGTCCATCCGGGTGATTCGCGAGGAGTTCAACCAGGACTATCGCCAAGTGGTCATAGATGACGAGTCCGTCTACGAGCAGGTCAGGGACTATGTCCGCAGCATTTCGCCAGCATTGGTGGAACGGGTAGTTCGCTATGACCCGAAAGAACACGGTGGATTGCCGGTGTTCGAGACGTTCCATGTCCATGAGCAACTCCACAAGGCGCTCGACCGCAAGGTCTGGCTCCCGTCCGGTGGATCTTTGATCATCGAGCGCACAGAAGCTTTGACCGTCATCGACGTGAATACCGGAAAGAATGTCGGATCTTC
>JAGQSI010000016.1 GCA_020439605.1 Acidimicrobiales bacterium
TGAGCTGGTTCAACGCCACATCGGCGATTCAGATCTGCTGCACAACTGGGCATCCACGTTGAGCGGAGCTGGTTTCAACGAACGCCTAGCAGGTCACCTCACTGGCTCGATCGACCTCGTGGCCAGAGTTACCAACCCGGGAGAGCCTGAGCGCTACGTGGTGTGCGATTACAAGACAAACCGCGTGGCGCCACCCGGAGTGATGCCCACGATCGACATGTTCCACCCGCAGCGTTTGGCCCAGCCCATGGCAGAAGCCCATTATCCACTGCAGGCACTGCTCTACAGCGTTGCGCTGCACCGCTACCTGAGATGGCGGATGCGTGACTATGACCCACATGTGAATCTCGGAGGAGTCGGGTATTTGTTCGTTCGAGGAATGATCGGCTCCGGTACTCCCACCGTTGATGGGGTGCCACACGGTGTGTTCGAGTGGCACCCACCGGTGGAATTGATTACCGAGCTGTCGGACCTGCTCGATGGCGCATTGGATCGCACGTCGGTGGGGGTGAAGTAATGGCGGACCAACTGCCACTTGTCCCTACTTCGAGTCCCGAGCTTGAACCATTCGTGACGGCCGGGGTCCTGCGCTCGGCGGAAGTTCAAGTTGCCGCAACCATCATCAGGTTGGTGCAGGGCACCACGCCAGAAGTTGGTTTGGCGGTGGCTCTTTGTGTGCGCCAATTGTTGAATGGTCACGTCTGTATCGGGATCGACTCGATTGAGAGCGACATCGAATCGATGGAACTGGATGGTTCGGCAGAGGTCCTGGTCCGAGCGTTGCCATGGCCAAACGTTGAGCAATGGAAGGCGGCCTTGTCCAGCTCACCCGCTGTGCTGAACGTGGACCCGGTTTCGGGTCAACCAACCGCCGCACCTCCTAGCGGGACCACCCTCCCACTTGTGTATGACGGGACCCGTCTCTACCTGGAGCGCTATTGGCGATATGAGCGCGTCATCGGAGATCGGATGCTGTCCGATGCGGCCGAGACCTCCACAACTACCAACCCGGAGCTCGAAACGTTGCTGGATCAGTTCTTCGGGCCCGATGACCCGAAGGATCCCAACCTGCAACGCCTAGCTACCTCGGTCGCGATGAGGCGGCGAGTGACTGTGATAGCTGGTGGTCCCGGGACAGGAAAGACCTACACGGTGGCGCGCCTCATAGCTACAGCAATCGCGTCCGATCGGGACAGCGGAGCTGGGCTCGCAGTAGCCCTGGCTGCTCCCACAGGGAAAGCGGCGGCACGAATGGGTGAGGCGGTAGCCCTGGCTCTCGGTGAGCTTGAACTCGATGACCAGATCAAGGAGCGAATCAGTTCGATCGAGGCAAGGACCCTGCATCGGCTCCTCGGTTGGCGCCCCGACGGCACATTTCGCTACCACCGCGGCGAGTACCTGCCCTATGACTTGGTAGTGGTGGACGAGACCTCAATGGTCGATCTACCCATGATGGCGCGTTTGTTGGAGGCACTGTCACCCAAAGCGCGTCTGGTGCTGGTTGGTGATCCGTTCCAGCTCGCCAGTGTCGATGCGGGCGCAGTCCTGGGCGATGTGGTTGGACCAGCAGCGCGGTTGGAGCAGATCACTGGTCCCATCTCGGACTCCTTGGTGGTTCTGCAGCGGGTACGGCGATTTGCTGAGGGGTCAGCTATCGCCAAACTTGCCAATGCTGTTCGGTCCCGCGACTCGGATAGCGCGCTTTCGATGTTGACAGCTTCTGATGGCGCAGAACTGGCCTGGGTTGAGCCCAACGACACCAAGTCGCTATCAAGCCTGCGTTCACAGGTGAGTGAAGCAGCAGTTGAGGTGGTCAGCTTGGCTCAGCACGGTGATGGTCCCGGGGCGCTGGAAGCATCGACCAAGCTCAAAGTCCTCTGCGCAACACGATGGGGAACCTTCGGTTCCTACGCATGGACCAGAGACATTGAACAGCGGATCGCCGCGAGGCTGAACGATGTGCACATACAACAGCGGTGGTATGTGGGACGGCCGGTAATAGTTACCCGCAATGACTATGTGACTGGTGTGTTCAACGGCGACACAGGCGTGGTGGTGGAGCGAGATAATCGTCTCGTGGTTGCCGTCAATGCTGTTGATGGAATCCGCGAAATGTCCACCTCATTGTTCGATGAGCTCGAAACGTGGTGGGCCATGACGGTTCACAAGAGTCAGGGCTCTGAGTTCAACCATGTGGTTGTTTCCTTGCCGGAAAACAGCTCAGCGGTTCTGTCCAACGAGTTGCTGTACACCGCAATTACCCGTGCCAAACACAAAGTCACGGTGGTCGGCACAGAGGCCGCTATCCATGAGGCGGTTGAGAACCCGATTCGCCGAGCATCGGGGCTTCACGCCCGTCTGTGGGACTAGCCGGCAGGAGTGGCCGGTGGGCTGGGTTCAGGCGTGGACCTTGAGGGTGGAGCCACTGCTGTTTGGAAGGCGGCTCACTTCAATACCTACGTGAAGCCTTTGTTTCATGGCTTCAACGTGGGTAATTACACCTACGGTGCGGCCTTCGGCCTGTAGCTGTTCGAGGGTGTCGATTGCTGCGTCCAGCGAGGCCGCATCAAGCGATCCGAAGCCCTCATCCACGAACAACGCTTCGAAGCTGCGTCCGCTCGAGGTTCCACCTAGGCTGACCACGTCTGCGAGCCCGAGAGCCAGAGCTAGTGACGCTTGGAACTGTTCGCCGCCAGAGAGGTTGGAGGTTGGTCGAGACGGACCGGTTTCGGCGTCGCTCACTTCGAGGTCTAGCCCGAAGGTACGCCTGGCATCGCTTTGTTCGGTCTTGCGATGGATGCCGAAGCGCCCGTTGGTCATCCTTGCCAGGTGGACATTTGCTGCTTGGGTCACACGGTCGAGTTCTCGGGTCAACACCCAGCGCTTCAGCGACATCGGTACGCCGGCACCGCCGTCCTTACATATCTTGAGCGCTTTCTCGGCGGTTTCCGTTCTGGTTCGCAACGGCGCAGTTTCGGAAGTGACGGTGTCGTAGTCCTTCACAGCTTGACCAACGCGAGCAAGGTCTGCCGTCAGCGAATCGAGGCGCTTCTTTGAATCGCTGTGCATCGTTTCTGCCTCTTGTGCGGCCGACTCGCTTTTCTCAAGATCTGGCGCGTCTTGCGGGATTCCCTGTTCCTCGAGCTGGCTCAGCGCTGCTTTGGCTGCGGTTGTGTCTGATCCATGGCGTGCCGCAGCTTCCAGAGCAGCGTTCTCTACATCAAGTTCCAGGAGCGCCTCAGACGCTAGATCGACCGACTCGTAACCACTCGCAGCGAGCGCTTCTCCCAGGCGCTTCTGGCAGCTGGTCAACTGGCCCTCATTGGTGGCGACGGCTCTGAACAAATCGTCGAGAGACTCGATCTTGTTCTTCAAACCGGCGAGTGCATCGTTTGCGGTGTTGACCGCATCTGGATCAATCTCGGCGGTCCTCGAGGCCGCTTCAGCCTCGGCGCTTCTGGCTTGCTTCAACGTACGCGTTGCCAAGGTATGGCGCTCGTTGAAACCAGCTACCTTCGTGTTCAGCTCATCTTTGGATTCAACGAGATCTCCAAGTTCTTTCTCGAGCTGTGTGATTTCGGTCTGCAGGTTCTTCGCATCGGAGACCCGTTTGGCCAAAGCAGTGTCCCGCTCAGAGAGTTCTTCCAGAGAGACATCCGCGAGCTCGCCAAGCAGGCCGCGCAACTCAGCGAGCTTCCGTTGCAGCAGTGAGCTTCGGTCTTTGGCGTCGTCGCGCTCAGTTCCAGCCTTCTCCACTTGAGTGAAGTCCGTGCTTGCCCCGGAATCGATGGTGGCTGGAGTTGGGTGATCGGTTGACCCACACACGGGGCAGGGTTCATCGTCGATGAGGCTTGCGGCTAAGCGAGGGGCGGTGGACGAGATGAAGGCTGTCAGTACCTCCTGGTACTTTTCGGCCGCTGCGTTGGCGTTCTTGGCCGCTGTGCCAGCCTCCTGCAAGGTCTCTTCGAGGCTTCCGCGTCGTTCGCTCTGTTTGGCCAGTTCCTTGCGTTCTTCTTCCAGATCTGCTGGATCTGTGAAGGCCTGGCGTTTGGCCGGCAGTACAGCATCGATCTCTGCCATACGGTCGGTGACCTCCTGCAGAGACCTCTGTGCTGCCTTGAGTGCCTCGGCTGCTCTCTCTACCTCTTCATCGGCAACCCGGGCAGCGTCGGCTGTCTCTGAGGCCGCTTCTAGAGCCGATATCTGTTGGGTAGTGACCGACATGAGTTCGTCGTAGTGACCTCTGAGGGCAGCAGTGCTGGAGGTGTCCACCGGGACATTCAGAGTCTCGAAGATGCTCGCGACGTTGCCTGAGGCCGATTCCCTGCGTTCAATCGCTGTCTTGAGGTTCTCTTGCGCAACGTCTCTGGCACTGGCTGCTTCTACGACCGGTCGTGCCTTCTGGGAACTGCGAGCAGCATGTTCTGCTGCAACTACTTCATCCTTGGATTCTTCAAGATCCTGAAGCTCCTTGCGAAGTAGCGCAGCCTGCTCGAAGCGTTGTGCTGAGCTCTTGGCCAAAGTGTGTTTGGAGGTTGCCTCGTCAGAAATCTTCTTGAGGCTCGCGACCTTCGCACTCAGCGCTTCTTTGGGGACCTCAAGGAGCTCGGCTAGTTCGTCGAGCGGGTGGCGCTCACAGGTCTCGAGCTCCTCTGGGACATCCAACTCAAGGTGCTGGTAGCAATCGGAAAGGTACCTGCGGGCGCCAACTAGATGGTTTGCTGCGAGGTTGTCGGACTCCTTGAGTTCCTCTCGAAGCCGCACCGCGTCGGCTTTGAGTTCGGAAACCAGGTCCTCGAAGATTTTCCCACCGAACAGTTTGCTGAGTAGCGGCTCTCTCTCGTCTGTCTTGGCCATCAAGAACTTCGAGAAGTCTCCCTGCGGTAGAAGAATTACCCGTTGGAACTGCTCGGCCGACAGCCCGATCAGTTCCTCACACTTGGCTGAGGTGGGCCGAGCCCCTGTGGCGACCGGCTCTGTGGCGCCGTCTGGAAGTATCCGAACCACAAATGCATTTGCCTTTTCGGTGGTGAGCCCGCTTCCACGCTCCTTGGGGCGATGCTGATCTGGGTTGCGAGTTACGACGTAGCGCTGGCCTTCGGACTCGAAGGTGAACTCGACCTCGGTACGGACCTCTGCGCCTACATAGTCGGAGCGGACATTCTGGGAGTCCTTGAGCGGCATGGATCCGTAGAGGGCCCAGCACATCGCATCGAAAATGGTTGTCTTGCCGGTCCCGGTCGGGCCGCTGACCACGAACAGACCCCAAGGGGCGAGCGAGGCGAAGTCAACCTCTTCTGTCCCGGCGTAGGACCCGAATGCCTTGAACTTGAGCTTGATGGGTCTCACATTGCCTCCCTGGCGTTGGCGCGGCGTAGCGCATCCACGAGCACAGCATCCTCTGGTTCGCTAGGTGTGGAACCCTCCACTTCCTCCCAGAACTGACGTGCCGCGTCTATTGGTTCGAGGTCGCGGACTCCTGCGGGCGCTGCACCAAGCGCCTGGATCATCCCGTCGGGCATCAACTGAACCTCGGTCACAAAGGGGTAGAGCTCGGCGAGTTGGTGTTTGGCGTTCAGCACAACGCCGCGATCGGTCACGATGGCTCGCACGAAACATCGTTGGGCCTCGCGGTGGCTGGCTGGATCTAGTAACTCGGTCATCTTGCCGGTGACGGTCTGAACTGCTCGGCCAACGCCCACCCGCACGGTGGAGACCTCGGTTGTCCCGTTTGAGTCCATGTCCACCACCACGACACTCTTGGGATGCTGTTCGGAGAAGGAGTAGGCGAGAGGAGTACCCGAGTAGCGCACTGTCTCCGAGCCGACGCTCTGGGGGCGGTGAAGGTGACCCAGTGCAACATAGGAGAATCCCTCGAACACTGATGCCTGCACTTCGTCGGTGCCGCCGATGGTCAGTTTGCGCTCGGAGTCCGAGGTGGTGGCACCGGAAACATAGGCGTGAGCGACTGCGATGGAACGCCCCGAGCGCAGCTGTTGCCTCGCTGAATTTGCTGCAACTCGAAGAACGGATTCGTGTGTTCGCCGGCGTCTCTGTTCAACCAGATCATCTACCTCGTTGGGTACGTCTGGCGAACCTTCGTCCACTCCATAGGAATCGTTGGCTGAGTGGGGGTCCAGGTAGGGCAACAAGGCGATATCGAGCGGGCCATCTGAGAAGGTGTGGGTGATCACCTCGCCCACACCGTGATAGCCGCCACGCAGGTAGAAGCCGGTCTGGTCCAGGAGATCTGAGTAGGGGACAACACGATCTGGTCCGTCGTGGTTGCCTGTTATGGCTGCAATCACAACGCCGAGGTCCAGGAGACGCTTTACCGTTCTGCCGAATAGGTCTATGGCGTCGACCGGTGGAATGGCGCGGTCATAGAGATCCCCTGCGATCACAACCAGATCAGCCTGTTGGTCAGCCACCAACTCAACGAACCAGTTGGTGAATTCAACCTGATCCTCATAGAGGGATAGGGGGCCGAAGTTGCGGCCAAGGTGCCAGTCGCTGGTGTGAATGATCCGCATGAGTGAGTTCCTTGCCTAGGTCGCCGAGCGCCGTCTCCGATGCTTCCAGCTAAGAGTGATGACACTACTCAGGGCCTGTGACAGTGAAGTCTCAAAGGCCTCCGTAGGCTGGGTGAATGGCATCAATCTCTGGTCGCATAGCCAACTTCATGAGCCGACGGTTTCCTCACGTCGTCGCCAAGAACACTCACAAGCAGGTAGATCAATACCGTTCCAGCGATGGGGCGAAGGGAAACACTCTCTTCGGAAAGCCTGTGTTCCTGCTCGATGTGGTTGGAAGGTCCAGTGGTGAGCTGAGACCCGTCATGTTGATGTTGGTTGAACGCGGCGACGATTTGGTGGTTGTTGGGTCCAACGGGGGCAACCCGAAAGCCCCCAACTGGTATCTGAACCTGATGGCTGCTGGGCAGGCTCAGGTTCAAGTTGGCGCACGGCGCTGGCAAGTAAGTGCGAGAGAAGTAGACGGCGAAGAGCGTGACAAGTGCTGGGACCTGGCAACACAGGCATATCCGGACTTCAGTTCTTACCAAGAGTTGACCCAACGCCGGCTTCCGGTTGCTGTCCTGGAGCGTCTAGAGCCGGAGTGAAAAACTGATGTGGGACAGCACGGGAGGCTTTCGGCCCCTTAGCGCATGGCCGAGCAACTACAGGTTGGCTTACCCCTAACGGGTAGCGATAGCGAGGAAAAGAGGATAAGAGCGACCGTCACGCTCGATGTCATAGGCATGTTCAAAGCTCACTCGGGCAAAGCCGGCAGACCGTAGGTGCTCGGCGAGTTCGCTTCGGTGAAAACCGTGGTGGCCGCCAAAGCCCTCACCGTGGAACGAACCATCCTCGGCTTCTAGATCACAGATGGCCAGGTGAGCGCCGGCCTTGGTGAGTGTTGCGAACGAGTTGAGAACCTTGTTGAGGTCTCCAACGTGGTGGAGTACCTGCACTGCCACAACTAGGTCGAAGGTTTCGGGTGGTGCGGGCTCGGAGTCGAGGTCTGTTGTCCAGATTCGCGAAGTGCTGGGGAGCGTGCCCCTGGTGATCTTGTTTGCGATGGCGCTTCGCATGCCTTCAGAAGGGTCCGAGAGGGTGATCGTCCCGACGAAAGGTGCAAGTGCCTCAGAAACCAACCCTGTCCCAGAACCGTATTCGAACACCTCTGTGTCTGGTCCTGGGTTGAGAGCCTCGACAATTAGCTGGGCAACTTTGCGGGCCCGTTCGACCTTGGACGGATCGTCATCCCAGGTCTTGGCGGCTTCGTCGAAGTTGCCAACATAGTGGCCATCATGGTCGTGGGTGCCGTGACCGTGACCGTGTCCGTGGTCGTGGTCATCACCGTAGTTGTCATTGGCTGTCATGTCGGTACCCTCACCGAGCAGGCACCACCGGACTTTTCGGCTAGGCGGATCAGCCGAAAACCGTAGGCCGTGCCGGCAATCCATGCAGTTGTTACAACGGCGCCTGCGATCCAGATGTGCTCACGTAAGGCCGCTCCCAAGAACGTCCCTCCAGACACGGCCATGAGAACAGCCAGGGTCCACGGCAGGTGACACGGGCACAAGATGAATGACCAGAGCAGCCATCGCCGGCCCTTGGTTTCAAGTTCTATGGCGCTGTTGGACATTGCTATTCCTTCACTGGAATTGGACATGCGACGGGAGTCCCTCGAAGTTTGCGGTAGGTGACCAGAGCTGCGCCGGTTGCGACTGCGGCTCCTAGACCGGCAACGTCGTTGCCAGTCGCGGTGGAGGTCACGATTGCCACAGCGTAGGCGGGGAGCAAGGTCCTTGAGATTGCACAGACGTTGATCTTCGAGAGTGCTGAGTTCATACCCCATAGGGTATCACCTCTCTCAAGGGTTTGCTCGGCGGCGAAAGCTGGACCAGCTTCCATCCGCCAAGACGCCGGGTGCCGATCTCATTTCGAAGTAACTGCTCACAGCGATTGGTGGTCAAAGAAGGAGTGACATATGGTCCAGACCTGACGCTCCCCCTCGGTCCGAAAAATGACAGCCTGCTTGAAAAAGCAGCCGAACAACTCGCTGATATGTTCGGCGTGCATCGCCAACTCGACAAGCTGCTGTACCAATCTGCCCAGGAGGTAGGTGGGATCGAGTTCGAGACCATCTTCGCTCCGATTTCGCCGGAGTCCCTGTCTGCCAAGGTCCGCCCCGATGCCATCGATCACGATCAGACCTTCTTGCGTTCATGCCCGCTCACCTCAGCAGAAACACAACAAGCGCTGGGGCTACTGGGAATTCTCCACGGCAACCACACAGACGAAAACACAGAGGTCTTTGCCTCGTTCGCTCGGCGTGAGAAGTTCTTCGAACGATTGGCGGACGGTCAATCGTTCATATTCGTAGGGTCTCATCTGGAGTTCCAAGATGTTGGCTTCAACCTTGGATACCTGACTAGGGCGGCGCACCTGCACGGTTTCGACCGCCTTGACACCCGCACAACACTGATGATTGGGCGTTTGCTCGGCTACCTCGAGGTCATGGGTCTGAACGTAATAGATGACATCTTGAGGAAGGCATCCAATGTCCTCAAGACATTCCCTGTCAGCGGAGGCGAGGCAGTCAACGAAGGCGACATCACCGATGAGGACCTGAACCGTCGAGTCAGGGCGTTCCGCAAGCGTCAGAACGCCAGAACCAGAGAGGAGTTCATGGCACTCATGACATCTGACCACGGTCACATCGTGATAGAGGCTGGAAGCGGCTCTAGAGATGCGAAGGACGAACATGGCCATGTGGTGATGGAACCGTTCGCGCTGGGAACTCGCGAGGACCTGTATCTAGCGGTACAGGCTGGCGCCTCGATCTATCCGGTCTTTGGTGATTACGGCAACGCCGAGGAGCCTTCAGTGGTTGAGATAGGTCCTGAGATCACCTCGCTTTCAAGCCCTCAGCAGGCTCACGACATTGGTCAGATCATTGCCAGCATGGGCAACCGTGCCAGGGGACGAGCATCCAAGGACCATCCGGACGTGGCTAGGTTCAACGTGCCAATCAGGTACGGAAACTACGACCGGGGTTAACTCGCCTTTGGCTCCGGCCGCTTCGCTGTCACAGTCCTGTGAGACACTCCCTAGGTGTTCCTTTTAGACGACGTATGGGTGGCATCAGCCTCTGATCTGGTCAGCGCTATGTATTGCGAGTACCAGGTGCTTACCCGTCGCGCTGAAAAGGCCGGCCTCAGAGCGCCCATAGAGATCCCTGAAGATGTCATCAGGTCCCGAGCAGCAAAGCTTGGACAAGCCCACGAAAGAGCTGTCCTCGCCCAACTCATAGAGCAGTACGGACAATCAGAGTCCGCTGTGGTGAGCATCGCTCAACCCTCGACTCGCAGCAGATTGGCCCTGGAACAGGCCCACCAGCAAACCATCGACGCAATGAAAAACGGCGCTGAGGTCATCTATCAAGCAGCGTTCTTCGATGGGACCTTTCACGGTCTTGCCGACTTCCTGGTTAGAAGCGCCGACTCACAAACGGGCGAAGTCACATATGAGGTGGCAGACACCAAACTGGCCCGCCACGCCAGGCCGGAAGCTCTCATGCAACTAGCCGCGTATGCAGATCAGGTTGAAAAGGTGGGGCTGGGTGCGCCTAACCAGGTGCATCTATGGCTAGGTGATGGCACCCAGAGTTCGTATCCGTACTCGGACCTGAAGGTATTGCACCATCAGCGCTGGCAACGGCTGAGGCAGCTATTTGACCAACCACCTCAGATCCCTGCATGGGGTGACGGCGATGTCACCTGGTGCGGGAGATGTGAGTACTGCCAGACCCAGGTCGAAAACCGTCGAGATCTCCTGCTTGTTGCCGGAATGCGCGTAGACACCCGTCGCAAGTTACGCAGCGAGGGAATCACCACTATTGAAGAGCTCGGGGAAGCAGAAGCTGCGCCGAGCACCATCGCCGAGAGCACCTTTGAGAACCTGCAGGCACAGGCGCAGCTTCAGTTAGCTCAAGAGATGACGGTGGATGCGAGCCATCCAGATGGAATCGTCACGGCTCAGGTCAAGGATCAACACGCATTAGCCAGCCTTCCTCCCCCAAATCCCGGAGACGTCTTCTTCGACTTCGAAGGACACCCGATGCATACCACCCCCGGTTGGTCGCAGTTCGGTCTGGAGTACTTGTTCGGGGTCCTATGTCACTCCCAAGGCGAGCAAGGAGAGACAACGTATTGGCCGGGTTGGGCCCATGACAGAAACGGCGAACGCGCCACGCTCGAGACATTCATCGACTGGCTGGTTGCGCGCAGACTAAAGCCTGGTTTCGCTGGGCTTCACGTATATCACTACGCCCCCTATGAGATAACCGCACTCAAGCGTCTGGTGCAGCGCTACGGCACCCGGGGTGACGAACTCGACATGTTGTTGCGTGAAGGGGTGTTTGTAGATCTCTACGCAACGGTACGTCGTGGCGTGAGGGTGTCCCAGCGCAGTTACAGCCTCAAGAAGCTTGAGCCCCTCTATATGGGATCAAAGCTTCGACAGAGCGAAGTCAAAGACGGCGCAGCTTCCATTGTCTGGTACGAGGAATACTGCTCGTATGTGGAGGCAGGGGATCATGAGGAGGCAGCACAGCGTCTAGAGGCGCTTCGGTCCTACAACGAATATGACTGCCTCTCCACGCTGAAACTCAGGGACTGGTTGCTGTCCTTGCGCACTGAGGCACTGACGCAACCGACAACGCAACCCTCAACTCAGCGACCGACACCAGAATCACCCCAACCCACACAACCCGCTGCCAATTCGACCGCAGAGTTGGCGTCTCGACTCCTTCAACCCATAGCGGAACTGGCGCCATCAGAACGCAGCGCGGACCAACAAGCCACGGCAATGTTGGCAAGTGCGCTTGAATACCATCGCCGTGAATCACTCCCATTTTGGTGGAGTTACTTCCGCCGGTTGGCCGCTTCGATAGATGAGTGGGAACACGACGGCGAGATGGTGGTACTCACTGGTCACGACACAGACCTAGTCAGTGACTGGGCCCAAGACGGGAACCTTCTCGCCCGTACATTCTCGGCCACCGTTGAACTGTCGAGCTCCTTCAAACTCACAGCAGATCCTGAGCGTGCCCGCTTCGCAATATACGGCGCCCCTTTACCGAGATATGTGCGTCAAGTTGGCGGCACAGAGCGTGGGGTAGCGCTGAATGCCACCATAGATTCCATTGAATATCTGGGGGATTCGTCCGCTGTTGTCACAATCACCGAACGTGTCGCTCAGAACCCACAACCAATCGCCGATGGTGCTGGCTTTCCCATGGCCATAAGTATCGAGGCTTCACCTCCAACGGCTTCTGTGGCCAAGGCCGTACTTGCTCTGGTTGAGGATCTGGACAACGGCAGAGGTGGCCTGAGTTTCGATGCGCGCCCGGCCCTTGATCTGCTTCGTAGACGGCCGCCCCGTCTCATGGATTCACAAGAGCTGCCGGCTCTTGGCGAGGACAGATCGGCCACCTTGGTGAATGTGTTGGAGCGCTTGGACCGTTCCTACCTTGCCGTGCAAGGACCACCTGGCACCGCCAAAAGTTCTATTGGAGCACAGGTAATCGCAAAGTTGGTCCAGAAAGGTTGGAGAGTTGGAATCACAGCCCAGAGCCATCGGACTATCGAGGCGCTCTTGGACAAGGCCATAGAGGCTGGAGTGGAACCATCGCGTGCCATCAAGCGAAAACCGCGTTCGGGGAATTGTGAACATCTTGGAACCCCAGTTTCGGATGCGGAGATGCTTGCCGCAGTAACGCCAGGCTCAGATGAGCACAGTGGTTTGCTGGTTGCTGGAACCGTCTGGGATTTCGTCAACGACAAGCGTCTTCCGGCGGGTTGCCTGGACCTGTTGGTCATAGATGAAGCAGGACAGTTCTCGTTGGCAGACACGATCGCTGCTAGTCGAGCCGCACCCCGACTGATGCTTCTTGGGGACCCCCAACAACTGCCTCAGGTGAGCCAAGCCATTCATCCAGAACCCGTTGACCAGTCTGCACTTGGGTGGGTACTCAACGCGAACGACACGATAGATCCAAGGTTTGGATACCTCCTTGAGCGCACCTTCCGAATGCGTAGCGAACTAGCGGAAGTGGTTTCGCGGCTCTCATATCAGGGCAAACTGCGCTCGGATCCGCTTACCTCGAAGAGGAGTCTCGAAGGCGTGGCTCCAGGTCTTCGCACGATCTTGGTGGACCACACAGATAATCGAGGTTCGTCGCTAGAAGAAGTGGCAGTGGTTGTAGACCTAGTGGAGGATCTACTTGGCCGTTCCTGGATGAACCCAGATGAGAACGAGGAGCCAGAGGCGCGTCCCCTCGCCCAGACAGACGTATTAGTTGTTGCCCCATTCAATGCGCAGGTGAATCGACTGCGAGAGGCCCTCGATCGCGCTGGCCATAGCGATGTGGCGGTTGGGACCGTAGACAAGTTTCAGGGTCGTGAAGCGGCAGTAGTGATCGTGTCCATGGCGGCTTCATCGGCTGCGCTCAGTCCACGAGGGTCAGGCTTCTTGTTGAGCAGGCATCGCCTGAACGTAGCGATCTCCAGGGCTCAACACACTGCCTACCTTGTCCATGCTCGAACCCTGAACAGCTTCATGCCCTACTCCCCGGAGGGCTTGCTACGGCTCGGGGCGTTTGTCGCCACATCTGTTTCTGGCTTACAACCAGATATCCAAGCCGCAGAAGTGGCCAAAGAGCCGTGACCAGATCACACCATCTCAACCTGGGTTCGTAAACAAGCCAGACCGGCAGACGAGCAGTTCAGCTCAAGTCTGCTCAGAAGTAGACCAGCTCTTGCTCGACACAGCTCACTGCCCCAGGACGTGGGCTTGGGTTGCATTGACTAGTTCAACTAGTTCTTCACGCTCGCTGGAACTGAGCGCTTCAAACGCAGGGCTCAGTGCTCGCTCGGTGGCGGCCTGGGCCTCATGCCAGAGCGGCTTCACCAAGGCCGTGTCCGGATGGGGTGCCTTCCAACCGAAAACATCCAGCATGAAGGGAGTGCGTAGCGCTACCGCAGCGTGGGGGGAAATGCCTTGGGTCACCACTGCGGCACCGTGCATGGCACCACGAAGTTCCCGTAGCGCGTTTATCCGGTGAAGAGCTAGGGCCTTGGGCCGGTCAGGATCGGGTTCTGCCAGGGCTCTCCACCCAGCGAACAGCGGTGCAGCTGCAGGAGATGCTGCGTCAGCCACTCGCCCGGCTAGCTCGGCGAGGCGGCCAAGATCCAGGTCATCGGAGAGCTTCTCCTCGGCCCATGAGTGAGCCACCTCGGCAAAGAGTCGGCCGGCTTCAAGCCTTGGCATTACAACAGCAGATCGTTCCCACGCCTGAGCTATGTAGTCGGGCTCGAAAAACATGAGCGCCGCCGTAGCCACTTGGGCGGGAACTTCACCAAGGACTCCGCATCTGCCCGCTACATAGAAGTCGATCTGCTCGAAGCCCAGAGTTGCCCCATGGGCATATGTGTTCATGTCCAACATGAAATGGGCTCCGAGCCCGCCTATTGAATCTCCAGAGGCCTTAGCTGCTTCGAGTGCTTCCATGGTGCTGAGCTTCCCATATTTATCGGGGCGAAGATGTCACTTGGGTTGGACCGTGAACCGGGAGAAGAATTTCCACATTTCATCGTTGATGCTGAAGCTCATGTCCGTCGAACCCAGTAGAGACGATGCTGCTGCGGCAAAACGGCTTCCCGGCCAGGAGTGGCCGCCACCGTTAACGATGAGGAACTCGACGTCGCCGCCTTGCGGGCAGTCCCAGGTGCGTCTAATGACGGAGTCTGTGAATTTGGAATCGGTTGGGTCTGGTTTGCATCCGTTTAGGTCAGCCCACTTCTGTGCCGCGGCCGGGTAGCCGGGTCCGTTGATATCCACCTCGGTGGTTTCGGCCGGGGTGTCGTTGGCTGAGTCCTCTGACCCAGCGAGTCTCGCTACGCCGGCGCCCCCTCCGCCGTTGAACTTCAAGATGTCGTCGGCTGTGCCGTGCACGGCCAGAACCGGAACAGGGCGGGTCGGCTTGCACCCATCAAACATCGACACCCCAGCCACTGGCGCAATGGCGGCAAATCGGTCTGCCATGACACACGCCAGGCTGGAGCTGAGCATTGCCCCGTTGGAGAATCCTGTGGCATAGACCCGGGACCTGTCGACGCAAAGCTTTGCTTCAAGTTCATCGAGTAGCTCGGTGACGAACTCAAGATCGGTGTTGATCTTCGGGTCGGTCCCGAAGCCCCACCTAACTGGCACATCGGTTCCTTCTGGTTGCACAACGATGAAGCCCTCCTCGTCGCCGGTGGTGGCGAGATCACCGAGCTTCGAGTGGATCGCAGCGCCTTCGGTCCAGCCATGGAAATCGACCACTAGGGGTAGGGGAGTGTCGCCATCGTGGGTTAGTGGTGTGCTGAGCAGATACCAACGGTTCGAGTCGTCAAGAAACGTCTTCTTCTCCTTGACGGAGAGGACCTGGGTGGTGCCACATCCTGAAGATGGCACTGCCTTTTGGTCTGGTAGTTGCGTTGTTGTGGTGGCCCGGGTTGGGCGAGTCTCTGTTGTGCTTGACGAAGAAGCGTTGTTCTCGCTCGACGAGCACCCAATCACAGTCGTCATCACAGCCACTGTCGCCACCGCTGAGACCGCAAGTCTTCGAATCATCTCAAGAGAGTACGAGCCAGCCGAGCTCACTCAGATATCAGGGTGGGGCGACACACATAGACAACCGAATCGTGAGCGCTCAACCTGGATCTCAGTGTGGTCACCGATCCCAATGCCTGCATGGTCCAAGCGTTTGTTACCTCGTAGCTGCCACCCGGTGCCACGGGAGCGGCTCCTGAGCGTGAAATCTGTTCGACGTCGATGGTGATGCGTCGTGAAACCCGGGTCAGGTTTGTGACAGAAACTGCGAATCCTCCGTCTGCGAGGGGTTTGACCACCTGCCACATTCCAAGCTTGGAACCCATCAGGCGCCCCTGAGCGCCAAGAGGGTCCTGATCGATTGCGAGAATCTCAGGGTTGGTCAGAAGCGCCAGATCAAACTCGCTGGATTGCGAAATGTCATGGGATGCAAGCAGCGGTGCCGCCATCATCGCCCAAAGAGTCATGTGACTGAGCGTCTGCGCCTGGGAGATACCCGGGAAGCTCCAGATCTTTCGTCCTCCCAGC
>JAGQSI010000169.1 GCA_020439605.1 Acidimicrobiales bacterium
CTTCAGCGTTTTGCGGAGAACACGCTCAACTACATCCAACGTGAGGGCCATCTGCTGGTGGACAGCCCTGACATTCCCGAAATCGCAGTAGATTTCAGCGGCCGCCAAGTACTGATCGTGGTGCGCGGAGTGGACTACAAGAAGGATCTTCAACTCCTTCGACGCTCCGGTTACCTCAAGGAACAAAAGCCGCTGCTGGTGGGTGTCGATGGTGGTGCCGACGCCATCATGGAGATCGGTCTGACCCCTGATGTGATCATCGGCGACATGGACTCGGTTAGCGAGAAGGCGCTTCGTTGCGGCGCGGTACTGGTGGTGCATGGCTACGCAGATGGTCGAGCTCCAGGCGCTCAGTATCTTGAGGAGCTAGGCCTTGACCACGTGGTTTTTGCCTCGGACGGGACATCCGAGGACATTGCCATGCTCGTGGCTTTCGAGAAGGGTGCGGACCTAATCGTTGCTGTGGGGACCCACTCGTCGATGGTGGACTTCCTCGATAAAGGTCGACCCGGAATGGCGTCCACATTCCTTGTGAGAATCAAGGTCGGTCCAATTCTGGTGGACGCAAAGGGCGTCAACCGTCTCTATGACACTCGCGTTCGAGGTCGCGACCTCATCTGGATGGTCCTTGCTGCCATCATCTGCCTCGTAATAGTGAGCCTGGCAAGCGAACCCGTTCGAACGGTCCTGAGGGGCCTCTCTCTTCCTCTTCGTTGAGCTGACCAGTTCAGGAGTGCGTTTCTGTAATGATCAACATCCGCTATCACATCGTCTCGATAACTGCCGTCTTTCTCGCTCTCGGGCTTGGTGTGGCTCTGGGTAGCACCTTCCTCGACGGTCCGACCATGGACGTCCTCAACCGGAACATCACCAGTGCCGAGGTTCGTATCAAAGAGGCCAATGAGAAGATCGATCAGCTCGAAGACATCAGAGATAGCTCCCAGCGGCGAGATGGGGAGCTGATTCTCGTAGGACCGCAAAGGCTTCTGGCTCAAGAACTAGCTGATCAAAAGGTCGTGGTGATTGCAGAGCCTGGCGTTGGTGCAGATCAAACATCAGCGCTTCGCTCAGTGCTGGAGCAATCAGGCGCGGATCTTCGAGCGACGCTCACCCTTACAGACAAGCTCCTGTCGGGCGGTGACGTAAGCGATGAGCTGTTGGAAGAGCTCGGGCTAACAGAATCATCAAGCAATTCGGCGATTGCTACCAACGCGCGTTCATCGTTGAGTCGGGCCCTTGCTGCAGCAGGCGAAATCCCGCCAGAGCCAGATCCTGAACAAGACCCAGAGACGCCCACTGAAACCACAACCACAACGGCCGGGGGTAACGCCGGCACCACAACCACAACGGCTGGGGGTAACGCCGGCACCACAACCACCACTACCCCTGAAGATTCGAATGATCCCGAATCAGAGCCAGCTCTCGACGGCACTGAGCCCGCGGTAGTGGCCCTATTGGAATCAAATGGCCTCATCGAAATTGCCCCTGGACCGAGCCATGATGACGACGATCCAATCCTTGAGACCATCGGGTATCGGTACATCTTCGTCGGGTCATCCAACCCCGCTGCTGGCGCAACAGCACTGCCGTTGAGTCTGCTCAAGACGCAGGATTCGATTCCGTTACCCGCGGTGGTGGTTGTGCCAACACATGTTGCGGTGCGTGGAGAGGACGAGAACCTAAGAGATCTCGTGCAAATGGTGCGCTCGGATGAAGAACTCTCCAAGATCTACTCGACCGTGGACAACATCGATACGTTCGCTGGTCTAGCGGCATCGGTGTTGGCCACCGCAGACCTTCAACAAGGACCAGTTGGGCATTTCGGTCAGGCCAGTGGGGCTAGCTCGCTGCTTCCGCCCGCCTCATGAGCCTTGCCCGAAACACGGTCACCATGACCGTGCTCACGGCGATCTCACGCGCTACTGGGCTAGTTCGAATTCTGCTCGTCGGAGCAATAGTTGGAACTACCTATCTGGGTAACACCTACCAGAGCACCAACACGGTTCCGAACATCGTCTTCGAGTTGATGGCGGCCGGAACCTTCCAAGCAGTGCTGATTCCAGCCCTCGTGCGCTATCAGAGCGAAGGTAACCCCAAGGAGGCCCAGAACCTGGCGGCCTCGGTGTTTGGAATGGCCCTTGTGGGCCTGGGATCGGTGGCTGCAATTGGCATGGTGGCCTCACCGCTAGTAGCGAAGCTGTTGTTCTCTGGGAGCCCAGAGGCGGTGCGTGCTGAGCAGATTCGCCTCGGCACGATCTTCCTGCTGATCTTTCTGCCGCAAGTCGCAATGTACGCACTGGGCATGGTTGCCACGGCTGTCCTCAACTCGTTGCACAAGTTCTCGGCTCCGGCAATTGCTCCAGCGGTCAACAACATCATTGTTTGTCTTGCCTACGTTGGGTTCTGGGTGGCGCGAGATGGCCAAGGCCCATCGTTGAATCTGTCGGCGCTTGAAATAGCGTTGCTCGCTGGTGGAACCACTTTGGGCGTGGTTGGCTTCACAGCCGTTCCGTACATGGCATTGCGGCGAAGTACGCCGTTTCGTTTACGCCCAAGGTTCGACTTGAGCAACCCGCAGGTGCGCCAGGTTCTGCGGATGGGTGTGTGGGCTGCTGGCTTTCTCGCTTCCACCCAGTTGTTGATCATGGCCGAGCTGATCTTGTCCAACCGGGTAGAGGGGGGAGTGGTTGCCCTGCAGATTGGTTGGACCTTCTTCTTGTTGCCATACGCCCTTTTTGCTCAGCCAGTTCTCACCGCCTTGTTCCCAACAATGTCAAAGCAGAGTGCCGAAGGTGATCACGCAGGCATAGGGCGATCCATCGAGCAAGGTACGGAGATGATCTGTCTCTTCGTTGTTCCTGTAGCGATCGCTTTCGTCGCTGTAGCGCCAGCGATGTGTCGTGCTGTGCTGTTTGGCGAGATAGATACATCCGCCGCAGCAGATGTGGCCCGAGTTGTAGTCGGCTTTGCCCCCGGCACTGTTGGCTACGGGCTCTTGTTGTTCTACGCCCGGGTCAGATACGCCGATGGCGACGCTAGAACTCCAACAGTTGTCAACCTGGTGGCCGGAGTTGTGGGAGCAGCCCTTATGGCCATCACTTTCTCGTTGCCGTCGGAGCCTTGGCGCGTAGCGCTTCTCGCGGCGATCCATGCTGGTGTCTATTCGATCGCTGCGCTTGTGCTGCTGAGAATCAGTACGAAAGATCTGCCCACCTCGACAAAGCCGCATCTTGCACGACGCTTGCGTCCCCAATTGTTGGCGTTGGTACTGGTCTTCCCGCTCGGAGTTTTCGTTGGTCGAGCCGTGCCCACGACCTCACGACTAATTGCATTGATCGGCGGAGCAGGAGTGGGGGTCGGGATCATGATCTTGTTCGTGTTGCTGACGGCGAGCTTTGGTGGCCCACGGCCTACTTCAATGTTGCGAGCAATCAAAGGTGGCACCGCATGAAAGTTCTGCAGGTAGTAGGGCCCTCTAGCGGTGGGATCCGTCGTCATGTCGCCACATTGGTGGAAGGGCTCCGCGTTCGAGATTTCGAGGTCAGCGTTGCTGCACCGAAGGGAGTTTTCGACGATCTGCTGAGCGGAGTGAATCCAGTACCTGTATCGCTGGGTTCTCAGATGCTCAGGGCGAGAAGAGACCTGATACCACTTGTGAAAGAAGCTGAGGTGGTTCATGCTCATGGCCTGACCGCAGGTTGGCTGTGCGCAATGGCAGGCGCCGGCGATCGGTTGGTGGTCACCGTTCATAATCTGGTTCTGGATGAGGCAGCTGGCGCAAGCGCTCCAGTTCTGCGTTTCCTCGAAGGCAGATTGCCGGCAAGGGCAAAAGAGACGATCGTGATCTCCGAGGAGATGCGCCAACGCTTCTCCTCGCCAAAGGGTGCCACCAACCACATGCATCTGATTGCGCCGGTCGGTCCTGTCCCAGAGCCAAGTCGTTCGAAAGCCGATGTACGTCAAGAGTTGGCAGTACCAGAAGGTGTTCCACTCGTTGTGCTTGTTGGCCGCCTACACCAGCAAAAGGCGATCGACGTACTTATAGAGGCTGCCCGCCATATCGAGTCGCCAGTGTGGATCGCGGTGATAGGTGAAGGTCCGGAGCGAGAAAATCTGGAGGGATTGATCTCAAGGTACGGACTTGGAGAAGTGGTGCACTTGTTGGGTCGCAGAGATGATGCGGCCAACTATCAGAACGCAGCAGACGTCGTCGTGATGTGTTCGCTCTGGGAAGGCTTTGGCTTGGTAGTGGCCGAGGCACTTCACCTTCGTCGTCCGGTCGTGGCCACAGATGTAGGGCCTGTCTCATCGATGATCAAGGATGGCGAGACCGGACGTCTGGTTCCTCCAAATGATCCAGAAGCACTTGGCGAAGCGATCAGCTATCTG
>JAGQSI010000170.1 GCA_020439605.1 Acidimicrobiales bacterium
CTATGGCACCAACCGTGGAGGGATTGTCACCGGAGATGATCTTGATATCCACACCTTGAGAGCCAAAATATTCCAAGGTCTCTCGGGCGTCCGGGCGAATGGTCTCGGCCAACGCGACCACGCCTACAGCACGGTGCTGCGCTGGCAGTTGGTCATCGACAAGTGGATTCGGCGAATGGATAAGCGCCATCACTCGTCGACCCTTGGAAGCAAGCTCTGCCACTAGGGCACGGGCAGGATCGGTCTCGTCGAGCACCATCTCCGGGGCACCGAGCACAAAGGTCCCACGATCGGTGAAGGTCACACCGCTCCATTTGCGAGACGAGGAGAACGGAACCTCGAAGGCCGCGCTCCATCCCACAGGCTTGGGGTATTGCGCCATGATGGCCAACAGGCTCGCATTTGGTTCTTGATGGTGAGCTAGTGCTGCGAGTGCTGCTTCGACGTCTATGGACTCTGTTGGGCCAAGAACGTGAAGCTCCTCGAAAGCGATATCGCCGACCGTAAGAGTGCCGGTCTTGTCGAGACACACGACATCCACTCGCGCCAGTACCTCTACCGCGGGTAATTCCTGAACAAGCACATTGCGTTTGGCCAGGGTTAGCGCCGCGAGCAGAAACGCGACGCTGGTGAGAAGCACCAGGCCCTCTGGAATCATGCCGACGAGAGCCGCCACGCTGCCAACCACCGGTTCTCGCCAGTCATCGGCTTCGTTCGTGTGGAACTGGGACCACAACAACAGTGGACTCACAGCCAGAATCACCCAGGTCAGATAGCGAAGCAGCGTGTCTATCGATGCTTGAATCTCGCTGGTGGTACGAGAGAAGACCTTTACCTCAGCAGCGAGTTTGTGTGCATAGGCATCGTTGCCAACGGCATCGGTGACAAATTGGCCGCTGCCCGCCACAACAATCGTCCCCGAAAGCAGTCGATCACCCGGCTTCTTGTGAACCGCATCGGATTCTCCGGTGAGAGCTGACTCGTTCACCTCGAGTCCATCGCTGTCGAGCACCTCGCCATCGGCGGGCACCTGATCTCCAGAGCGAAGCTCAACCAAATCGGCCAGGACTATCTCGCCGATCTGGATCTCCTCGACGGTGCCATCTCTGATCACGGTGGCGTTCGGGGCGTTCAGCACAACGAGACGATCAAGGGTCCGTTTTGCCCGAACTTCTTGGACGATTCCAATCAACGCGTTTGCTACGAGAACTACAGCGAAGAGTCCATCGGCCCATCTTCCTGTGACTGCAACCGCTAGAGCCAACACACCGAGAATCGCGTTGAACCGGGTCAAGACATTGGCCCGGATGATCTCCTTTACGCTGCGAGACGTGTGCTGTTCGGTCGCGTTTGTCTGACCGTTCGCAACGCGCTGGGCGACTTCGCTTGCCGTCAGTCCGCCGGCTCCGGTTACCACCGCTCTATCTCTATCAGTTGGCCCGTTGCCTGACACGCAACTTGATGGGCGTTGAACCGAGTTGGAACTCCTCACGAAGCTTGCGCTCTATGTAGCGCAAGTAGGTTGCGGGCAGTTCCTTGTTGGCAAACAGCGTGAAGGTTGGCGGGTCGGTGGCACCCTGGGTGGCGTAGAGAATCCTTGCGCCATGGGGCGCGGGTTGCGCAGATTGAGCCGCAAAGACCACATCGTTCACTCGCCTGGTCGGGACCCGCTTGTGGTAGCCCTCGATCGCGGTTGTGAGCATGGGCAACAGTCGCTGGACGTTCTTGCCGGTGAGAGCCGAAATCCTGATGACATCGCTGTCACCAAGAAACGCGAGCTTCTGCCGCAGGTCATAGGACACGGCGTCCTTTTGTTCGGTGTCGAGAAGTTCGTACTTGTTCAGGACAATGACGATCGGGCAGCCAGCCGCGTCAATGCGTTCTGCCAAACGTTGATCCTGATGAGTGATGCTTTCGGTGGCATCTATCACCAACAGAGCAACATCAGAGCTGTCCACCGCTTGTAGAGCACGAACAAACGAGTAGTACTCGGTACCTTCATCAATACGCGACTTGCGCCGCATTCCTGCCGTGTCCACAAAGCGAATGGGGCCGTCGGGCGTTTCTATGACGGTGTCTATGGCGTCTCGGGTTGTGCCCGCCATGTCGTGAACTACTGAGCGATCCTCCCCGATCAACCTGTTGAACAGAGTTGACTTACCCACGTTCGGGCGACCGACGAGGGCCACCGAGAAAATGCGTTGCGAGTCGTCTTGCACCTCTGCTGGCTCTTCGGAGTCCTCTCCCGGCGTGGGCAGTACAGCAACCACCGCGTCTAGGAGATCTCCGGTTCCGGCGCCATGAAGTGCGCTGAGTGGGTACGGGTTGCCGAGCCCGAGGCTGAGCAGTTCCCACATCGCTGGTTCCTTGGAAGGGTCATCTACCTTGTTGGCCACCACGAACACGGGCTGTTTGCACTGTCTCAGAAGGTCTGCAATGCGGGCGTCCTCCTCTGTAACCCCCATGGTGACGTCAGCTACCACGATGAGGGCATCGGCTTCTGCCATTGCCTTCTCGGATTGTCTGCTCACCTTTTCGTCGAGGGAGCTACCGCCTGGCATCCAGCCTCCGGTGTCCACCAGACGGAACCGGGTGCCGGTCCATTCCGCTTCAACCTCTTTGCGGTCGCGTGTCACTCCGGGGAGTTCTTCGACAATGGCTTCTCGGCGGCCGATGATCCGGTTCAGCAGTGTCGACTTACCGACGTTCGGGCGCCCAACGATCGCAACCATTGGTAAATCAGACATTAGGACTCCAGGGCTTGGCGCAGCGCGGCGCCGTCGGTGGGTATGACCTCGACATAGCGAGGTAGATCGTCGGGGGTAGAACCATCAAGAAACCGGCCTCCCGAAAGACATACGTCAGCGAGTAGGTAGCGATGTCCCTCGGGCTCTGTGCCTAGAACCCTAGCTAGATCCTCGCCAACTAGTAGCCCCGTCACAGAAGTAGATCCGCCGAAATACTCATTCGGCACTGGTACAACACGCACATCATCACGGCCAAGAGATTCGATCAGAGGGCGAAGAATCGGAGCGCTCGCCTCCCCCGTCAATACCCCGACCGGTGCATTGGTCCTCGGTCGCAGCATCACCAATGTGGCGCCCGAGGACCCAGCAGTACTGGCCACTTCTGGCGGTGTTGGTGCACTTCTGGGGCCTCTGTAGTCCGTCGGAGGCGCAGAGAGGTCTGCCGCAGCCTCATATCTGCTGCCTGCTGGAGCAGAAGTACGGTCCGCCCAAGCGAAGAAACCGTCTGAGCGGTCCTCTTGTCGGCGCTGCCCTTCGAGAAACTCGGACTCAAAGGTTCGCCCCATGCCCACCCCATCCTCATACATGGCAAAGCCCTCATAGACCTCGGCCTCGGGGAAAGGAAGCTGTGCGAGCAGGTAGTACTCATCGGCAACGTGAACCATCCGACGTCCAAGCACGGACAAGAAGATGTCCTGCCAGCGTTCTATGCACTCGATGACCACTCGTGCTTCGTCACGGGTGGATGGCCTCATCCTTGGTTCAGTATTGAACTTCGATACGCCGAGAGGCACAACACAGACGCTCGCTAGTTCCGGGTACTGCTCAAGAACCCCGGCGAGGGTCTGCTCGAGAACATCGCCATCGTTCACCCCCGGGCAACACACGATCTGTCCGTGGATCTCAACGTCATGGTCCAACAGGGCCCTGAGCCAACGCAACGAAGGCCCTCCGCGGCGGTTGCGCAACAGGTCGTTTCGAGCGGCGTGGTCTATGGCATGAATAGACACATTCAGAGGTGAGAGTCCTTCGGTGATGACTCGTTCAAGATCAGCTTCTGTAAAGCGGGTGAGAGTGGTGAAATTCCCGTAGAGAAAGCTGAGCCGGTAGTCATCATCTTTCTGATAGAGGCTGGGACGTAGACCCGGCGGCAGCTGGTAGATGAAACAGAACTCACAATGGTTGTCGCAGGTGCGGAGCTGATCGAACAGAGCCGAGTGAACTTCGATTCCAAGTTGTTCTCCCGCCTCCTTTTCGACCTCCACGGTGAGTTCAAGTCCCCCGCGCTCAACTTCGAGTACCGGGCTCGGCTCGTCCGTGAGCCATGTCCAACGAATCAGATCTCGAGGTCTTTCACCATCGATACTGATGATCTCATCGCCAATCTCAATACCCGCGTTGTGCGCTGGCGAGCCAGCAACAACAGAGATAACGCGGGGCGAAGACATGGCGCCCAATGCTACCGGCGGTAGGGTCAAGTCATGGCTGTCGACAAGGTGTTGCTATCTGCCCCCCGTGGATTTTGTGCAGGAGTGGAGATGGCGATCAAGGCGCTCACGTGGATGGTGAGAGCCTTTGAGGGTCCGGTGTACTGCTACCACGAGATCGTGCACAATCAGTCGGTGGTCAAGCGCTTCA
>JAGQSI010000171.1 GCA_020439605.1 Acidimicrobiales bacterium
GATCAACACCGCCGCACGACGTTCCCCCGCTATCTCACGTGCAGCAGAGATGCCATCTAGCCCGGGCATCTTGATGTCAAGAATTGCGACATCTGGCTCGTGCAGTCGCACAAGTTCTACTGCTTCATCGCCTCTGCCAGTCTCGGCTACAACCTCATAGCCCTCTTCTTCAAGGGTTTCTTTGAGGTCAAGGCGAATAATGGCCTCGTCTTCGGCAATCACGACACGGGTGGGCACCGTTGCTCTCCAGTGTTTCTCGGGTTATCAGGTGGCTGCGACGAGCCGGTCAAGCAACTCGTCTTGGTTTTGCTCAAGCAGTTTTAGTTGCTCGAGCAGGTCTTCGTAATAGCGACGCATGGTGTCGGCCTGACGTTGCGCCTCATAGTGAGCTTGTTCTGCCAATGGTGTTTCTGAAACAAGCGCCCTGAGACGAGCATCTTCGGCTTCATCTGCGAAGTGTGCAAGCTGCTCTGCCGCTACCGAAATCTCAACACGCACCGACTTGGCGCGTTCTGTGACATCTCGGAGACGGCGTTCAATGAGTGAGCGACCCACGGTGGCGAGTCTATGCAGTGGGACCCAGCTCGCGGGCCACCTACACAAACTTCGCTCGATCTCGCTTGATTCATCGCAGCGGTGTTGGCCCGAGGACCACTGGCCGGGAGGCCTGGAACTAGCCCGAGGATCAGAGATGAAAAGCAGGAAACCCCCGAACCGTGGGGTTCGAGGGTTCTCAATATCTTTCGACATCAAATTGGTGCCCGGGGCGGGACTTGAACCCGCACGTCCTTACGGACAAAGGATTTTGAGTCCTCCGCGTCTGCCAATTCCGCCACCCGGGCGGGTGGTTGTTGGAGGCTTGATCGTAGCCTCTCGGACCTAGGCCTCCGCCAATGCTTTCAGAAGCTTTTTGGGAGTGTCCTTGGGACTGATCTTGGGCCAAGCATGTGAGACCTTGCCCTTCTCATCTATCAGAAATGCTGATCGGATGATACCCATGTATTTTCGGCCGTAGTTGACCTTCTCACCCCACACCCCGTACTTCTCGGCGATGGCGTGATCCGCGTCGGACAACAACGTGAAGCCCAGCGAGTACTTCTCATCGAACTTCTTCAGTTTCTCTGGCTGGTCCGGGCTGATGCCGATGATCGCGGTGTCACCGATCTCACCGGCGATGTCACGCAGTTCACAGGACTGGGTGGTGCATCCGGGTGTGTCTGCCTTCGGGTAGAAGTAGACGAGAACCTTGCGCCCCTTCAGTTCCGACAAGCGTCGCTTGGTGCCGTCTTGATCTGCGAGGTGGAACGCGGGCGCACGGTCGCCCGCTGAGAGTGCTTCAGCCATGGCTCCACCGTATCGCCTAGCTACACGCACTAGCTGCGAATCCGCCCCCTGGGTGTCTCGACGTCTCTGTCTCGTCAGGAACCCTCGCTGGGCTCAGCAGCTTTGACGATGATTCTGCGCCTGTTGTCCTCGGGCTCGATGTTGACCAGGAACTGACTTGAACGTTCGAAGTATTCCACCATCACTTCTTCATTTTCTGGTGACAAACCGCCACTGCGCACTGCATTAAGCATGTGACCAAGCCATGCGTCTCGGGCGGCCTGATCGATCGGGAAAGGTGCATGGCGAACCCTGAGTCGAGGATGGCCTCGCTCATCTGAGTAGTACTGCGAGCCACCGCCAAAGTACTGGGCTAGAAAGCCAGCTGTGTTGGGCACAGATGACGCCAGATCCTCCGGATACATGGGGCGAAGGATCGGATCTGTAGCCACTCCCTCATAGAAACGTTCGACCAACGAGGTGAACCACTCCAGCCCACCAACTGAATCAAAGATCGTTGTCACCCCCTCAAGCCTAGGTGGCTTGTCGCGTTTCACCCTGCTCCCGGTACGGTCATAGCAATGTCATCTGCGCTCGGTCCCGCCGGTTCTGGCTATGTGGTGGTCCCCGAATCCGGTTCCGGACCGGGTGTTCTGGTGCTGCATTCCTGGTGGGGGCTCACTCCGTTCTTCCACGAGGTTTGTGATCGTTTGGCCGACGCTGGTTTCGTGGCTCTTGCTCCCGATCTCCACGGCGACGCCAGGACTGCACAGACCCCGGATGAGGCCGAGGCCCTGTTGGCTTCGACCAACCCGAACCAGACCGCTCAACTAGTTGTCTCATCAATCTCTGCGCTTCGACGGATGCCAGCAACCAGTGATCAACCAATTGGCATCATCGGCTTTTCGATGGGTGCATCATGGGCACTTTGGGCAGCCACCCGATTCCCTGACGACGTGGCGGCCGCGTCTGTGTTCTATGGCAGCCAGGACATTGACTTCTCCGCCGCAAAGGCCAAGTTTCAGGGCCATTTCGCCGAACATGATGAGTTCAGCTCCGAAGACGACATCAACTATCTAGAAGCCCAACTACGGCTGTGTGGCCACGATGTCGAATTCCATCGCTACGAAGGCACTGGGCACTGGTTCATGGAGCAGGACCGACCTGCCGCCTATGTACACGGCGCCGCGACGCTCGCATGGGAACGTACCGTTGAATTCTTGCGCACGACCCTCGGAGCCGGATCCGCTGACTAGCGTTGCAATCCATGGTTCAGGTTTCGAAACGGAAGTTCACCGCAGCAGCTCTGGGAGCTGCCATGGCAATCTCGCTAGGCCTAGGGGCATGCGGAGGCTCAAGCGATGAGCCCTCTGACACCAAGATTGACGACAACGCAGCATCGATAGATGCCACCGAAACCACTACGACCGAGGTTGCACCCGAGCAGACAACTACCACTGTTGCCGCCGCACCAACAGGCCTGCCCGATCAACAAGACGTTGTGTTGAAGTTCTACGACGCCTGGTTTGCCGATGATCGAGTAACCGCGGCAACAGTGGCCGATCAAATGGCGATAGACAACATGTGGAAGACCCCGAGGGGCGACTACCACGCCTACAACAAGTGCTCCACCGGCGAGTTCGATACCTCTGGGTGTCTCTACCGAGGCAACCTAGGCACCATTCAGTTCGACCTGGAAAAGCGCGGAGACAACTGGGTGGTTGCGGGCGCCATGTTCAGCGACCCGTCCTCAGGTGGCTGAAGCGTCCAGCGCTGCTCGTAGCGAAGCAACGAACTCATAGATCTGTTCGGGGGTTTCGCCTTCGAGAATCCTGCGCACGATGGCCGTGCCGACAATGGCACCGTCGGAGTCCGCGCTCACTGCTACCGCCTGATCTGGCCCTGACACGCCGAAGCCCATGAGTACAGGCTTGTCTGTCAAGGCCTTCATTCGCCTAGCCAGCACGGCGCCCTGCTCGCCAAGGGCTGCACGCTCACCAGTGATTCCCATGAGGTTCACTCCGTAGACATAGCCACGGCTCTGCTCACACACCCTCGCCAGGCGGTCATCTGGGGTCACGGGTCCAGCGAGCAACACTGTCTCGATACCTGCGCCATCCGCAGCGCTTCTCCACGGTCCTTGTTCTTCCATTGGCACGTCGGGAAGGATCATTGCTCCGATCCCAGCGTCTGCTGCTTCTCCGGCGAAACGTTCATCTCCCATGTGGAACACGACGTTGTAATAGGTCATTGCCGCGATCGGTACTCCTACGTCGAGTCCTCTCACTCCATCTAGAACCGATGCCGGAGTAGCGCCAGAGCGCAAGGCACGCTCTGATGCCTGTTGGATAACTGGGCCGTCCATTGCTGGATCCGAGAACGGGATTCCAACCTCAACCGCGTCTGCCCCGGCAGCCACCACGGCCCGAACGTGTTCTGTCCAGTCCCCAAGACCACCAGTGAGATAAGGGACCAACAGCTTGCGACCGCTATCGCGTTTGGCCCGCAGTTCGGCCTCTACTGGCCCCGGAGTTGACGCTGGACCAAGAGGAGCGCGACTCATGAGCCACCACCGTTGAGGTCATCGCCGAGGATGTCCATCATTTGAGCCACGTCCTTGTCTCCACGCCCAGAAAGATTTACCAACACAGTCTTTCCTTGAAGCGCTGGGGCCTCACGGATGACCCATGCCAAGGCGTGTGCAGGTTCCAACGCCGGGATAATGCCCTCGGTACGGGTCAGGACCTGGAATGCGTTGATCACCTCGTCATCTGTGACCGGGTGGTACTGCGCTCGACCAATATCGGCCAAGTGAGCGTGCTCGGGGCCGACACCGGGATAGTCCAGCCCTGCAGAGATGGAATGGGCTTCTTCAACCTGGCCCCATTCGTCTTGCATGATGAAAGACAACATCCCGTGAACCACACCAGGTGTTCCTACCCCCACCGCGGCTCCCCCTGCAGGTTCCACTCCCACCAACTCTGCATCGGTGTCTGCGAAGCCGGAGAAGATCCCAGCGGCGTTTGAGCCACCACCAACGCACGCAACCACTACA
>JAGQSI010000172.1 GCA_020439605.1 Acidimicrobiales bacterium
GTCGAGCGCGTGGAGCTTCCCCACGTTCTCCGAAGCTCTAAATGCAATGCGTCGCATCATCCAAAGAGGGGCGCCGGTCGCGGTGCTTCGTCTCTACGACGGTGTCGAATCCCAAAGAGGCTTTGGGGTGGATCCCTCCAACAATTTGTTGTTGGCCTACGACGAAGGTGACGAGGTCATGGTTGATGCCACCTCGTTGGTGGTCCAACAAGAATGCGCATCGGCCGAGCGTCTAGATGATTCTCTGGTGGAGAAATGGTTTGGCCACCGCAACGATGTGAGTGCGCTAGAACCGCTGATCTCCAAGGGATACGTAGTGGACACGATGGAGATCTCCGCTCCGTGGTCTCGCCTGGACGACATCTACGAAGCAGCAGTCTCTGCCATCAGCAAAGTCCCTGGCACGCTCGCAGCATCGGCGCATCAGTCTCACTCCTACCCAACCGGAGCCTGTCTCTACTTCACTTTTGCTGGACAGGTTCCCGGTGACGAGCGAGAGTCCTACTACCGCGAATGCTGGGACCGCGGCACACGGGCAGTGCTCGCCAACGGTGGGTCACTGAGCCACCATCACGGGGTTGGACTCAATCGGGCCAGATTTGTCCCCGAAGCGCTCGGCGAGGGCTTCCAACTTCTTGGTCGAATCAAAGCGGCCATGGACCCCAATGGGATCTGCAACCCGGCAAAACTCGGGTTGGATGACCCATTTGGCGGCGAGGTCTGGCCAGCGCTCAATGAATCCAAGTCGAGCAATGACTGAACCAGCAAAGCTCGACAAACTGATCATCGCTAGAGCAGCCGCATACGCCCAACTTGTCGCAATGCCTGCGGCACTCATCAATTCATCGTTGAGCGGGCGCGCCGATCCCCCTGAGGTGGCCCTCACCCTCTCGTTTCTCGCGGTGGTTGTGGGATTCGGTATCGCTGGTTTCGCTGCTGGCGTGAACGCCACAAGAGATGTCGCCAAGTACGGCGCTGTGGCCGCACTGGTTTCATTTGTTCCCGTGGAGCTGATTGCGATTCTCGGGAGAATGGACCGGGGAGACCCAATCCGACTTCTGGGCATCGTGATGCACGGCGCAGTCGCTAGCGGGATCGGACTTCTCACGGTCAAACTCGGCCAGAGACGCCAACAGGCCAACCTCAACCGCAATGACGTTTCAGTCACCTCACCACTAGAGGGTCAGCAATGAATCTGCTCGTAATAGACGTCGGAACCAGTGCAGTTCGGGCATCTGTTGTTCATCCAGAACGTGGCGTGGTTGCCTCGCAACACCGAGAGGTCCTGCCGTCGACTCCGGCGCCCGGTCTCGTGGAGTTCGATGCCAGCGAACTCGCCGCGGCTGTTGTCGAGGTGGCCAAAGCAGCAGCCTCAGCGATCGATGGCCCCATCGACGCTGTGGGAGTTGCCAATCAACGGGCCTCGACGATTGTCTGGGATCGCAACACGGGCGAGCCGGTCGGTCCAGCGCTTGGTTGGCAGGACCTCAGAACTGTGTTTGATTGCCTGACTCTCGCTGACCAAGGGCTAAGAGTTGCCCCCAATCTGCTCGCCACCAAGGCAGCGAATATCTGGAACTCGGTGGATCCTGAACGAAATCGGGACCTTTGCATCGGCACCGTGGACAGTTGGGTCATCTGGACCCTGTCCCAAGGCTCGCTTCATGTCACGGACTCGACAAACGCCGCTCTTTACGGGCTACTCACCCAAGATCAGTCCAACTGGGACGCTCAAGCGTTGACACTACTGAACATTCCTGAGGTCTCGTTGCCCAAGGTGGTGGATTCGATCGGGATCGTCGGGGATGCAACCGTTCTTCAAGGAGCCCCTCCAATAGCTGGAGTTCTGGGAGATCAGCAGGCTTCGCTTCTCGGGCAGAGTTGCGTGAACCCGGGCCAGGCAAAAGCAACCTTTGGGACCGGCGCAATGCTCGACATGTGCTTGGATTCACGCCCGGAGTTTCAGACTCAGGGCACTGGCGGAACATTTCCCATCGTTACTCGCAGTTCGAACGGTCAACGTAGTTGGGGCATTGAAGCGGTGATGTTGGCAGCCGGTACCAACATCGAATGGTTGCGCGACGATTTGGGAATCATCGCCTCCGCTGAGCAGTCCCACACTGTGGCATCGCAGTGTGAATCCAGCGACGGGGTCTCCTACGTTCCGGCCCTGCTCGGTCTCGGGGCGCCGGTGTGGGATTACGGGGCTCGAGGAACGCTGCTCGGGCTAACCAGAGGAAGTGGGCGTCCTCAGATCGTTAGAGCCGTTCTTGAAGGCATCGCTCAACGAGCGGCAGATCTCGTCGAAGCAGCCGAGACCGACAGCGGGCTCACCATTGCCAGCCTTCGGGTGGACGGAGGAATGAGCGCCAATCCCACCTTCCTGCAAGCTCTCGCAGACGCCACCGCCCGCCCAATCGAGGTTTCACCGGTTCTTGAGGCCACCACCCTCGGCGCCGCTTATGGGGCTGGCCTCGGTGTCGGCGCATGGGCAGATGAGCAAGAGATTGCCGACCGATGGGCCCCTAGAGCCACTGTGGAACCAGTCGGATCCTTTGATCGGGACCGCTGGAGAGACTCGTTGAAGCGCTCTCGCGAATGGTTCCCCGAGTTGTCCGCCATTTCGTTCTAATCTGGCTTTGTCAGGCCTCGCTTGGACGTGACCCCTTCGCGCTGAGCATGCTTGGACCAGCACCTTTGTCGTGCAGGTAGGTTTTTGCGCAATTCCGCGCTTTCGAAGTCATCTCACAGGAGGATCCAGCGTGCCGATCGAAGAGTCGACGCAACCGGCTAGAGGCACTACTCGCCGCTCTTTCTTGGCTCGTAGCGCTGTAGGCGCCACGATCGCTGCTGCTGGTGTAGCCGCACCAATAACCGGTCTTGTTCCCTTCGCCGGAGCCCAGAGTTCAGAGTCATCAGATGACCTTCTCATCGATTCTGACTATGCGGCGTTCGCAGTGCCACTAGAGCTAGCTGCGGTTCAGGCCTACGAGCAGGCTCTGAGCACCGATCTATTGGACAGTGGCACCACCGAGCTGGCCCGCCAGTTCCAGACCAACCATCAGAGCGTGGCCACCACTTTGTCCGCTCTGCTCTCGGAGGAGGCGTCCACGCCCCGCCCAGATGCAGACATGACAGCGCAAAGTGCCACTGCGATCGAGGCTGCTGGCGATTCTGTAGCGATCGCCGCTCATCTAGCCAGCGTCGAAGAGACCCTCGCAGCCACTCACCTTTCGGTGATCCCAACTCTGCGCGACGCAATCACCACCCGTACAGCGGCTCAGATCGCAGCAGTTCAGTCACAGCAAGCAGCCCTGCTCGGCTCAGCTGGTGGAGCTTCGCTTGAGGACCTGACCCCAACCGAGGCCAGCACTCAAGAAGCTCTTGAGGTAAAGGTCCCTGAGCCAGTTGAGCAAACCACCACTACCACCGCAGCAGCTGATGCTGAGGGTGATGCTGAAGCAACCACTACAACCGCTGCTAGCGGCAACTGAGTGAGACGACAGGAACGAATAACAATGACCAACTTCTCCACTTCGACACCCGCTTCACGCCGCCAAGCCCTTCGCATCGCAGGCATAGGTGCTGCCGCTGGTCTCCTCGCAGCATGTGGCACCAAGGATGAGTCCAAGGCCGGCATCTCAGGGAAAACCCCCAACACAACTTTGGTACCGCCCACCGTGCCAGTGCCAAGTGCTTCGGAAGCAGACCTCGACAACGAGCTGACCAACCTCCGTACCGCAACATCGTTGGAGCTCGTGGCCGCCGCAACCTACACCTCTTATGGCCCGAAGCTCACAGATCCAGAACGTGTCGCTGCAGCAGCACGCTTCGCTGAGGATCACACCGCTCTAGCTGAAGAGTTCTCCGGCGCTATCGACAACGAGCAGGACCGCATCACCGAGCCCAACGCCTGGGTTCAGGAGAACCTGATTGACCCAGTTGCGAGTCTCATCACCAACGATGGCGCCATTTCGAATCTCTTCTCGGAGATCGAAAGCATGCTTACCGCAACCTATGTGGCCTATACACCTGAGAGCACCACCGGTGAATGGCGTGGACGTTTCGCCACAATTGCTGCTGCGTCGGCTCGCCGTAGCGCACTTCTTGGAAACAGCGGCAACGGTGCCCCACCTGCGCTGGCGCTCTATACCAACACGGATCAGGTGAGCAATCTGGCTCGCCTTCCTCTCGTGGACCCGAATGCCGAAGCCTCCGCAGAAGGCGAAGAACAAGCAGAGGACTAGGCCGGTCTGTAAGACTGGGTGAGACGATGACTCGGCTAGATGGCCGCAGCTAGAGACCCTTCGGGTTCTCTGGTTGAGGAAGGTCGGGACTTCACAGAGCACGATGCTGGCGAGAGCCAG
>JAGQSI010000173.1 GCA_020439605.1 Acidimicrobiales bacterium
TGCTACGGCGGCGACATCACCCGTAAGCGCAAGCTCCTCGAAAAGCAGAAAGAGGGCAAGAAGCGCATGAAGAACATTGGGCGCGTCGAGGTACCTCAAGAAGCGTTCATCGCTGCGCTCAAACTTGACGACTGATCACCAAGCGAAGCTCGGACGCTGTGATGCCCGTTGCATCCTGATCTCCGGCATTGGAAGCTGTCGCCAAGATGGTTGTTCGCAGTGAGCCTGCGTGTACGAACTGCGAAACCGGCCCTTGGAACGATGGGGCTACCTATTCTGGTTGGCACTCGGTAGCATCGAGTGCCAGATCTAGCTGCTCGCACAAGTCGCACAAGGAGGTAGGCATGCTTGATGAACGAAAAGCATCGATCCTGCGTGCCGTGGTCGAGGAATACATCCAGACCGCTCAGCCAGTTGGGTCGGGCCACGTAGCCAATGCTCCTGGCATCACTGTTTCTTCAGCCACTGTCAGAAACGAAATGGCAGCACTTGAGGGGGAGGGATACCTCACCCAACCACATACCTCTGCGGGACGCATCCCCACAGAGAAGGGTTATCGCGAGTTTGTTGATGCTTTGAGCGCACCGTCGCTGGATCGAAGCGCAGCGCAGAAGGTCAAGTCGTTCTTCGATCAAGCACATGGCGAGATAGAGCAGATGCTCGCAGATACGACCCGTCTTTTGGCAGGGCTAACAGATTCAGCGGCCGTGGTGGTTGGCCCTCCCCGAGAAGTTGCACGAGTCAAGACGGTTCAACTCGTCTCTCTGACTCCTTCGCTCGTGTTGTTTGTAGCTGTGATGGGCAACGGCTCTATCGAAAAGCGCACCATCGAGCTAGGCATTTCCGTGAGCGAAGACGGCCTTCACCGTGGAGCATCGCTTCTCTCAGAAGCGCTAGTTGGTCAACCGATATCTGCTCTGAGCCTTGTTGGCTCGGCGGTTCATGCCGAGGGACCTACCGAGGTCGATCTGGTGGTATCAGCGGTGCGAGAAGCCTTTAGGGTCGCTCCGCTTGACGATTCGGACCACGTATTTGTTGGTGGGGCATCGCAGATGGTGTCCGCTTTCGATGCGGTCGAAACCGTGCGTTCGGTGCTCACAATTCTCGAACAACAACTAGTGGTGGTCACGCTGCTTCGAGACGTGATGGACCGCGGTCTCAACGTTGCGATCGGTAGCGAGACAGGTATGCAACCGTTGGAGCAATGTGCTCTGGTTGTAGCTCCATACACCGTAGATGGAGAACAGGTCGGCACCGTTGGGGTGCTCGGGCCTGCACGAATGAACTATCCCCAGGCACTCGCTGCAGTAGCAGTTGTAGGTAAGCGCCTCGGAAACCGGCTTAGTGAGGGCTGAAGGTGTCTACTGATTATTACGAACTTCTTGAGGTTGAGCGCAGCGCGTCCAACGATGAGATCAAGAAGGCGTATCGGATCCAGGCCCGGCGATATCACCCCGACGCCAACCCTGGTGACCCCGAAGCTGAGGCTCGGTTCAAGGAGATCGCTACGGCCTATGAGGTCTTGAGCGACGATCAACGCCGTAGTCACTATGACCGCTTCGGTGCCGACGCATCGTCTGCTGGTGACCCATTCGGTGGGTTCAGTGCCGGCGGTTTTGGTGACATCTTTGAGGCATTCTTCGGAGGCGGCGGCGCTCAGGCAGGAGGAGGTTTTGGTGGCGGGCGTCCAGGACGTTCGAACGGGCCTGACCTTGAGGCCAGCGTTACGGTCAGCTTTGAGGAGGCGGTATTCGGTGCTCAAGCAGAAGTGAACGTTCGCACCGCGGTTGCGTGCGTGACTTGCGAAGCAACCGGTGCCGCTGCAGGAACCACGGCTGAGACCTGTAGCCACTGCGGTGGTAGCGGACAGGTTCGCCAGGTTCGCCAATCCATTCTCGGGCAGATGGTTACCGCTGCGCCGTGCCCGAGTTGTCGAGGCGCCGGCGAGGTGATCGCCACCCCTTGCGAAGCGTGCAAGGGTGAAGGTCGTGAGATCCTTGAGAAGTCCTACACCGTGGACATCCCAGCTGGGGTGGACACCGGCTCTACCTTGCGGCTGAGTGGTTTTGGGGCAGTTGGCCTGCGTGGTGGTGCGGCAGGGGACCTTTATGTACAGGTTCGTGTCCAGGCCCATGACCGTTTCGAACGTGATGGCAACGATCTGTTCCACGTTCTGCACCTCCCGTTCACTCAAGCCGCGCTTGGCGCAGCCATCGAGTTTGAGACGCTCGATGGGACCGAAGATCTTGTTATCCCTCGCGGCACCCAGAGCGGACGAGAGTTCAGGCTGCGGGGCCGTGGTGTTCCAAGTGTGCGTGGGCGCGGGCGAGGCGACCTTCGGATCCAGGTGATAGTTGATGTGCCGACGGACCTTGAGCCTGAGGACGAGGAGGCCCTGCGACAGATCGCCGCTCGCCGTGGCGAAGAGGTGGCCCCGGCCGACCGTGGGTTCTTCGCCAAGATCAAGTCCGCGTTCAACTAGCCGACGCGATCTGCTTGGACTTCTCGACCCGCCTGCTACGTCCGACCCGCCTGACTGATCAATGCGTCACTGTCCGCTCGCCTTTGTTGATGATCTCGATGATCCACGTCTGAACGACGAGGACCATCACCACCTCGCACGGGTCAGGCGTCTGCGTCAGGGCGAAGAGATGATCGTGGCCGATGGCAAGGGTCGCTGGCGTAGTGCCGAGTTCAACGGTGAGTCACCAACGCCGTCTGGACCCATCGAAGTTCGAGACAGACCAACACCCACGATCTCGGTGGGATTTGCTCTGACCAAATCCACAAAGCCCGAACTAGTTGTCCAGAAGCTCACTGAACTCGGTGTTGATCGGATCGTTCCGTTCATGAGTGAACGCTCCGTGGTGCGTTGGGATCACAAGAAGGCTGCCAGCGCCCATAAGCGGCTCTCAAAGGTCTCTCATGAGGCGGCGATGCAGTGCCACCAACTGTGGTTGCCCGAGGTCATGCCTGTAGTGGATTTCAACTTGTTGATAGCGGACAATCCGGATGTGGCATTGGCTGAGGCCGGTGGAGATGCGCCGTCACTTCAGCGACCATTCGTACTGATCGGACCTGAAGGTGGTTGGTCCCCAGAGGAATTACTGGCAGTTCCAGCGAGGGTGGCTCTGGCCGGTGAAACCGTCTTGCGAGCAGAAACTGCAGCTATCAGTGCAGGGGCTCTGCTCGGTGCGCTTCGTTCTGGGTTGGTGACCTGAGCCTGCGTTGTTTGGCGCTGCGGCGTCAATGCGCAGGCGTGGGCGGTTCTGGCTGGCTACTTGAGAAGAGCCGAGGTGTCCACCTGGCTGGAGCTCTCGTGCAACAAGCCGAGTTGTCCGAGGCGCTCCGTTGCATAGTCGGCAGGTGTGTCGAGGATGCAGGCGATCGCGCGCAGGTCATCTCGACGAATGGTCAGAACTCGACCGTTGAAGTCCTGGCGCTGAACCTGGATCATTGACAGGTATCTGCGCAACATGTCGCCCTCTGCTCCGACTATGTCATCGACCTTTGAAAGATTGATCACGATCTTGGTTGGGGCGGGAGGGTGTTCTGTGGTGAGGTCTAGATAGAAATCGTCGCCGTGGTGGTCGTGTGGATCGCGGGGTAGTAACTGATCCACCGGCACGGAGTAGACGGCTGCCAAACGTTGCAGTCTTGGAACCGAAATGGCGCGCTCGCCGCGCTCGTATGCCCCGAGAACCGATGCCTTGAACTCTTGGGATGACATCTGTTCGGCCTCTTGCAGCGACAATCCTTTCTGTCGGCGGATCGAGCGCAGCCGCTCTCCAACCTGCCGGGCATATTCGCTGGCTTCGGGGCCAAGGTCTTGGTCTTCGCTGGTTGCCATAGCAGTTCCTCTTGCGCACTATCGACGAACCGTCGCTCTTAGTGGTGACACTACCGTCTAGAACAAGAAATGTCACGGAAAGTGGCCGAATTGGCTGTTCGAGACCGCACGGCGATGTCGGTAGAAGCCGATGTCGCTACCGTGGTTGGGTGCCATTCGGTCTCTATATGCACGTGCCGTTCTGTCGCCACCGGTGCGACTACTGCGCGTTCGCCACCTGGACTGACCGCCATCACCTTCAAGAGCAATATCTGGAGGCATGTCGCAAGCATCTAGCCACAGAGCTAGCTGCTGGAGTCCCTGACATATCGAGCATCTTTGTGGGGGGCGGTACTCCTTCGTTGGTGGATCCTGCAGCGCTGTTGGCGGTGTTTGCGCAGGCACCGCTGACCCCCGATGCTGAAGTGACAATCGAATGCAACCCTGATGACCTCGATCTGGACCTCGCTCAGACCTACGCGGCTGGAGGAGTCACCAGGCTCTCCATCGGCGTGCAG
>JAGQSI010000174.1 GCA_020439605.1 Acidimicrobiales bacterium
CCTAGGCGCACCCCCACCGTGGAGATGCCATTGTCGTTGCAGTATTGATGGCTGCGCTCAACGCGTTCGCTGTCGGCCACAAGGACCTTCGCCCCGGAGTCCTCCAAGCCATAGGCCATCTCCTCGGATGTCCACCACGCGTTCATGGACACGACGACCGCGCCGATCGACAGTGCCCCGATGTAGGTCATGATCCATTCGGGGTAGTTGCGCATGGCGATGGCAACTCGGTCTCCCTTGACCACCCCATATCGCTGTGAGAGCGCAGCAGCAATGGCGTCGGCTCGGGCATACATTTCGTTGAAGGTGTAGCGCTCGTTCTCGTAGACCAGGTACTCCGTGTCACCCCATAGACGGGTCAGGTCAAAGAGGACCTTGATGGTGGGAGGTGCCCCTTTGAACGCGGTGTAGTCGATCCCATCAACGTTGATCTCGTGGGTTTCGTACTGGCCGTTCGGGCCGGTTATCTGATCTACAGCTTCTTGGTAGGAGAGAGTCACAAGCGCTGAGCCAATCGCACATTGACTCAGCGGTCAAGTGCTAACGCGAAACATGGGGAATTGTCAGCGTTCCCGAAGAGATTCTTTTGCCTTCTGCGCTTCGCGTGCCATGCGTCCGAATTGGCGGGCCTTACGCTTCTGTTCGATCACGTCCGCGCGCAGTTCGGTGGCGGCAGCTTCTGCCTGTAGCGCTCGCCAAGCTTCGAGTCTCTCGGCAGCGAGCGTGCCGCGTTTGACTGCTGCTCTGACTGCGCAACCGGGCTCGCTTCCGTGAGCGCAGTCACGAAACCTGCACTCGATGGACAGGTCGTCTATGTCGGCAAAGGATTCGTCGACCGTGTCTGTATCGGACCAGATGCCCACCTCTCTGATCCCGGGAGTGTCCACCAGGATTGCTCCGCTCTCAAGCAGATGTAGTTCACGGTGGGTGGTGGTGTGACGGCCTTTGGAGTCTCCCTCGCGCACCTCGCCCTCAGCCGCAACCTCGCCCTTCATCAAGGCGTTGACGAGCGTCGACTTTCCGGCACCGGATTCTCCGATCAGCGCAACAGTTCTAGAACCGACTCGTTGCAGAAGGTCCTCGATACCCCAGCCACCCCTGGCCGAGAGCGTCACGACCTCAATGCCGGGGTGCGCCTCATCGGCTAGTTGGGCCGCCTCGGCACCTACTTCGGGGTTTACCTTGTCCGCCTTGGTGAGAACGACGATCGACTCCGCTCCGGCATCCACAGCGATCGCCACCGTGCGTTGGATCCGCCCGCCGCGCACCGGACGGTCGAGGCCACACACCACCAACACCAGATCCACATTCGCTACCAACGGTTGCTCGCGTTCGTCCTTGCCCGCTGCTCTGCGCCGCAGCAAGGAGTCACGTTCCAAGGTGGCGATTGGGTTAGGAACCGAATCCAGAACTACCCAGTCCCCAACAACTGGCGCAGGGCTAACAGCGGGGCCGAACATGGCCCTGACCGTTCCGTTGGATGTGGCGACCATCAAGCCGGCGCCATCGTGTCTCAGGACCCGACCGGGTTGTCCTACGCAGTTGCCTTTGGCGCAGAGCGCCCCAAATCTCTCCTGCCATCGTTGGTTCCAGCCGTACAGGCTCAAAACGTCAGTCACTGCGCACATCCATCTCCACACCACGGTACCCATCGTGGTCGAACAGTGTTGTCAGATGTGTCTCCGAAGTTGGTTGCCATGACAGCACGTCTCTAGCGTCGCTGCCGTGCAAATCATCGAGGGCGTAGGTCCCTGCGCCACTGCTCAGCCTCCGAGCGTTGTGACTATTGGCGCCTATGACGGGGTGCACCTTGGTCACAAAGCGGTGATTGCCAAGGTTCGCTCGCTTGCTGATCTACGTGGATTGCAGACAGTGGTGGTCACTTTCGACCGTCATCCCGCCAGCGTGGTGCGCCCAGATTCGGCTCCCAAGTTGCTCACAGATCTGGACCAGAAGCTTGAGCTCCTTGCAGCCTCTGGTGTGGACGCCACATACGTAGTCCATTTCGACGAGGCCCGCTCCAAAGAACCCGCCGAGGATTTCGTGCGCGACGTTCTTGTGGGATGCCTCAGCGCTCGTAACGTTGTTGTGGGTTCTGATTTTCATTTCGGTCACCATCGAGGTGGTGATGTGGCTCTGCTCAAGGCGATGGGCGAGGAGCTCGGTTTCGCGGTGGAGGGACTAGAGCTCGTTGGCGTCGATGCCACTCCGGTGGTGCCGGAGCAGGTTGTTTCATCCACCGCAATACGGCGACTGCTCTTGGACGGCGACGTAGTGGCGGCTGCGAATCTGCTCGGTAGAACCCATGAGGTTCGAGGAGTCGTAGAACACGGCGATGCACGCGGTCGAGAGCTTGGTTTTCCAACTGCCAATATCGCAATCGATCCCTCGATCCTGCTTCCAGCAGACGGCATATATGCAGGATGGTTAGAACGCAGTGACGGTTCCATCTTCGCTACCGCCATGTCATTGGGGCATCGACCAACGTTCTATGACCGCCCGAGCGGCGCTGCACTGCTGGAATGTCATCTGCTCGATTTCTCGGGCGACCTCTACGGGGAATCGGTAAAGGTGCGTTTCGTGCAACGACTTCGGGGCGAGGAACGCTTCGAAGGGGTTGAGGCCCTCGTGGCGCAGATGAACGCGGATGTAGCTCAGACCCGCGCTCTGTTGATGCGTTGAGCTTGTGACGGTCGACAAATGATCTGCAAGATCCTCGGAATTGGTGTTTGGCCGGGGCAAACTGAAAGCCGCCGGAAATCAACGGAGGCAGAAGTGGCAAAGCCAGCCCCTAAGCGCTCGGCGAACTCGGAGCGCTCAACCGACAAGGGAATCGATGTCCTCGAGTCTCGTGACGTGGAACCGATTCTGGGCCCGGTCATTGCATCCGAGGCGGTTTCTCCGACCCTGCCAAGGCTTGCTCGCCACACCATAGAACTCGCCGATGGTCACCGCGTCGGGGTATCGGTGTGTGGACGCGGTGTTCCCATCGTCATGGTTCATGGCTACACCGCTGAGGGAATGCTCTACGCCCAGACCCTGAGCCGCATCGTGGCGGCGGGGTTCAAGGTCATAGCCATAGATACCGCAGATCACGGCGGTACCCAGGGGTTGCCCACCGGGGGAGCGAACTTCGAGGAGTACACCAAGCTGCTCGGTCGTGTTATCGACGAGCTAGGGATCAACAAGGCCATTCTCGTTGGTCATTCCATGGGTGGGCGCCTCGTCACCGAATACGCCGCAAGGAACCCCGAACGGGCATTGACCGTCATCTTGTTGGACGCCATCGTTGGCGAGCCATGGGACCGCATAGTTGCCGCGTCACGGATCAATCCGCTCGTGCTGCTTGGGATCGGAGCCGTATTGGCGGTTGATTCTGTTTCCACGGTGCCCTTCCTCAAGGACCCCAAGCAGGCAATCAAGTTCGCGAGGCTCACCCGGCCAATGGTTCGAGGCCACATGGCCAATCCACTTCATATAGCGGGCCCGGGTATTTCGATCCTGAGGAGCCGCTCGTCCAAGTGGATGCTTGAACGCCTCGCCAAGGAGCGGGTTCCGCTAGTTGCCATTCATGGCGACAGAGACATTGTTGTCCCGCTCTCCACTGCTCGAAGTGCGGCGCGTCTTTCCAGAGGAATGGTGGTTGTGGTGGAAGGCGGGCGTCATTCTTGGCTGCTCAAAGATCCCGAGACCCTGCCTGCCATTCTGAGAGAAATGTTCGCCACCCCTGGCGCTATCAAATCCAAAACCCGGGACTTCGCTGCAATGGGTCTGAGCATTGACGCCTCCGTTGAAGAAATCGAAGCAGCTTTCTATGAACCAGACGCCCCGATTTTGGCCATGACGCCAGAGATAGATCTAGACGCGATCCGTCCGGGACCTCGCCGGCCACGCTTCCGTTGGCATACAGAGATCCCTGGGTAGTACACTCGTTCGCTGTGCATTGAGCACGCACCCAGAGCGGGTGCACCGCGCTCCACTTGGCGGTTGAGTTCGTTGAGTCAAACTCATCGGGCCTGACTGCGAGATGGGGGGCCGGGTAACAAACCCAAGAGGAAACAACGTGTCAGAGATCATTGATCGCCAAAAGCCTGAGGTAATTGCGGAGCACCGTCTCCACGATTCAGACACAGGCTCACCAGAGGTGCAGATAGCGCTGCTAACCAAGCGCATCAACCACCTCAATGAGCACCTCAAGGTGCACAAGAAAGATCACCACAGCCGCCGTGGCCTGCTGATGTTGGTTGGTCGTCGCCGCAACCTGCTCGACTACGTCAAGAAGAACGACGTCGAGCGATACCGCACGATTATCGCCACTCACGGCCTACGCC
>JAGQSI010000175.1 GCA_020439605.1 Acidimicrobiales bacterium
TGTGTGGCTGATCGCTGCATGGCTCAACATCCGCGGGGCTCAGGCCTTCACCCGAGACCGAATGGCTGCGAGGCTCTGAGCGGCCTCGGTGTCTAGGCCAGTGGATCGAGTTCCAGTGGATCTGGTGCCAGTGGATCTAGGTCATGAATACGAGTTGGATGGTGGCCGCGAGAAGGATCGCAGCCAGCAGGGCAGCCAACACGATGGTGGTTGCGGGCCTCATGGTTTTTCCTTCAATGTGACTGGTGTAATTACCCGTTGCTTCGCGGCGTTGCCCGCATCGGTTGCAAGCACTACCTCATCGCCTGTGCCCAACGACAGTTCCTCAGAAGCCGAGCTTCTATCTATCGCGATGGACAACAGGCCATAGGAGTCAACCACCAGCCCGACAACGCCGGTCGGGATCTCCGAATAGGTGCGGTGACGAACCCCGGTTCTGGTCCTGCCATCGAATCGAAGCTCCACATGTTGACCAAATGCCTCGATCTGTTCTGGGTCCACGTTGAGTTGAAGATTGCCGAACGAATCGGTCCACAAGACCTCAGCCACGATCGCACCATCTTCCTCCCTGGTGAGCGGCATGGTGGCGGGCATCAAGCTGAATGGGTCAACCTCGGGACCGAACTCAGTTGGCTCCACCCCATTACACAAATGCGCCGCCACAGGGGCAAAGACGTCCCTGCCAGCAAACGTGGGGCCGGGCGCTCCAAAGAGATAGTCCTCATTTTCGATGCTCACGGCTCTTGTGGCTCCGCCAACCATTGCCACTGCCGGAGCCAACAATCCGTTGTCGGGGCCTACGAGGTAGGACTCTCCGTCGCCAACTTCAACGATTATTGCTCTGCGAGACGAACCCACTCCCGGGTCCACAACAGCTAGCACAACGCCAGGAGCGAGGTACTGCGCAGATCGGGCCAAGGTCAATGCCCCACCACGAACGTCGAATGGCGCCACCTCGTGGGTGACATCGATGACCCTTACCTCGGGTGCGATCTGACGGATGACCGAATGCACGACACCGACAAACTCGTCGACATGTCCGTAGTCGCTCAGAAAAGAAATCGTGTCGAACTTCGCCACGACGTTGACCCTACGGCCTCAAAGCATGAGTTCCATAGCCTGCGCTGCGTCTTGTTATGCACACACTGATTCAGCCGAGTTCTCCGGCTCGCTCACAAGACGCGACTACAGCATCGATAATGGCTGATCGAACCGCCGCCGACTCAAGGGCACGTAACCCCGCAGCAGTCGTTCCACCGGGCGAGGTAACAGCCGCGCGTGCCTCGGAGGGAGCGGTGCCCGCTGCAAGTAGTTCTGCTGAACCCCTAAGCGTCTGAATGGCAAGCTCTGAGGAGACCTCTCGGGTCAACCCAACCAATACACCCGCGTCAATCAGCGCCTCCGCTATCAGGAATACATAGGCGGGACCAGATCCGGACAGGCCTGTAACGGCGTTGAGCTTGTCCTCCCCGAGGCGCACCACCACGCCTACTGCACCGAGAATTGTTTCGGCCCACTCCAAGTCCGAGTCGCTAGCCCACGAACCTCCGGCTATGGCAGCCGCGCCCATTCCAACCAACGATGGCGTATTGGGCATTGCCCTGATCACCGGGATCTGGGCACCTGGAGCAGCGGCAGCGGCCGCGGCAGCGCTTAGTGCGGCTTCGATGGTGGCCGTTGAAATGCCAGCGGCAATCGACAGAACTCGAGACGTACCGACTTTGGCCAGTTCGCCACAGACATCGCCAACAAGTTGAGGTTTCACAGCAATGATCGTGCCAGCACTCGCCACAACGTTGGCCGAAACGTTGAGTCCTGCGAAGGTCTCAACAAGCTGGTCCCGACGAGCCTGAACCGGTTCTACAACCGTGATCTCATTCGCACTGGCCCAGCCACTGGCCAACAGCCCGCCCAAGAGGGCTTCACCCATTTTCCCGCCACCGACAATCTGGAGCTTGGTCATGAACTAGCAGGCTAGGCGAGAGCGCGCTCGGCTCCGCCGACGGTGGGGGGAGTGTCCGCCGACGGAACCGACGCGAAACGGGCGAAGCGTCGCACCTTCCCGATGCGTCCGACTCAACCCGACAACATGGACGATATCAGGAACCTAAGACAGGTTGCAACAGGCAATGAAAGTGAATGAAGTCACGTTGAGAACCTGGAAGCGAACCCTATCCTCAACGCCGGCCGAAAGCACTGCTCAATGTAGGCGTAGAAGGACCCGAGAATCTGATCGAGATCGTCGTCGGTTACCACATCGGCACGGATCTGACCCTGAAGGAAGATGGCATCTTCGATCCCTATCACAAAAGCCATCGCATTCAACTTCTGGTTTCTTCTCAGAAGGTGCTCGTAGAACTCGGCGTGATTCTCCTCAGGGGCGGGCATCACATAGGTCTCGTAATGCAGCGTGCGCTGTCTAAGGGTGAGCCAAATAGTGGAGACATCCTTGTCCTCTCCACGGATCCTCAAGAACCATCGCCGTGCCTGAGAACGCGGGGCGCGCTCAACCGCCTCAACCACCCGGTTATCAACTAGCTCTCGTTGCGCCCACGCATCTATCAGTGCCTCGATCCGATCCAGTTCGGTGTCTGACAGCGGACCGGTCATGGCGCGCAATCCACGAGCACCCGATTGGGAAGCTCAGTGGCGGCAGACATGAACCGCGACGCAGCGCCAGCCCAGGAGTAGGTGCGGGCATGTTCGACTGCCGCTGTCCCGACTCGAAGCGCAAAAGCTGGATCATCGAGCAGAGACGAGACCGAGGCCGCAAAGGCTTCAGGGGTTCTTTCGCTCACCAGCAGACCGGTCCGGCCATGGTCCACAAGGGTCCGCAACCCTCCCACCTCTGCAGCAACAACTGGCGTTCCACATGCCCCGGCTTCCAACGCCACCAATCCAAAGCTCTCGCTTCGACTCGGCACCAAAACCACGTCCGCAGCCCGATAATACGTTGAGAGCAAATAATGAGGTTGCGGATCAACAAATTGGACCTGGTGGCTCACACCAAGACTCTCGGCGAGCTCCAGCACTCGCCGCATCTCACGGCGACCTTCTTGTCCGCTCGGCCCGCCAACCACCACCAATCGTGCATCGGATCGGCCAAGTTCTGCCAAAGCCCCAACCGCGAGGCTTAGACCCTTCAAAGGCTGAATCCTGCCCACGAACAACAGGACCGGGTTCTTCGCCCAACCCAGAGCCTTACGAGCACCGCGTTGGTCACCGGGGGCGAAGTAGGCGTGCTCGACTCCAGGAGCAACGATCTCAATCCGAGATGGGTCAGCACCATAGAGAACCTCTAGCTGACGCACCTCTTCGGACGAGTTGGCCAATATGACATCGCTACAGCCGATGATCTGGCGCTCAGCATCGATGCGCTGGCGTGGTTCTGCATCGCCCCCATCGGTCTTGACCTGACCCAAAGTGTGGAAGGTGGACATGAGCGGCACATCGAGCTCATGTTTCAGGCTGTGTCCAGCCACTCCCGACAGCCAGTAATTGGCATGGATCAACCCAACAGGGCAATGGACGAGCTCCTCACCAACACCTTCGGTGAATTCGTCGATGACCGAGGGCAGTTTCTCCTTCGCAAGATCCACCGGTCCAGCATCGATGTGAACCACCTGGAAGCCAGGCTCAACGTTCACCACCCGCTGGAGTTCATCGTTGTCTCGCCGAACATAAACCGTTGTTGAAACACCCAGGCGAGCCAAGGACCCTGCGAGTTCGCGGACATAGACGTTCATCCCACCGCTGTCACCCGTACCCGGCTGGGTCAGAGGGGACGAATGCATCGAAAGTACCGCTACCTCACGCAAAGATGTCACGAGAGTGTCAACGCCCCGCAAGCGCCTCTGATTCCACAGATGCGACATCTGGGTCAATATCAGACTCGGAGGCCAATATCTCCGGTACAAAGCCGGCCGCACGGCGCTCTGCCCTGAAGGACTCGTAGATTTGAACCAGAGTCTTCTTTTGTTCCTCGCTCAGCCACTGGTCGCGACGAATCTCCGAAATGAGGTCCGTGTCGCCCTCTCGCTCTTCGAGAATCCCTGCTCGAATGTAAAGAGTCTCCGAACTGATCTCGAGGGCTCTGGCAATCTGCTGGAGGATTTCGGCCGACGGTTTTCTCAAACCGCGCTCGATCTGGCTCAGGTAAGGATTGGAGATGCCAGCCATCTCTGAGAGCTTTCTCAGCGAAAGGTGTCCGGTATGGCGCTGATCGCGGATGAACTCCCCTAGATCGCGCCAACGCGTCTCCAACTCGTTCATAACTTCCTAGCGTATTGCGGCTCTACACCGACTGAACAACCGGG
>JAGQSI010000176.1 GCA_020439605.1 Acidimicrobiales bacterium
GGTGGCTCACGGGCAACTAGTCCCACTCGGCGACATGGAAGACCCACCTCCGATACCGCCTCCTTTGAGACCGCCCAGATTCAAACGAGGTCCTGAACCACCAGGTGGTGGGAGCGGTACCGGTACCAACACTGGGAATAGATCTAGTCGGCCGCAAAGCAGACAGCTGGTGCTGGCATAGCCGGTGACTGACGCTGGAAGTAGCTAGGGGAGCGGCTAGTAGTGGCGCTCAGCGGGGGGAAGAGTCAACCAAGTTTGGAAAGTGCTAGAGCGAGGTCGCGGCCTCGCTCATAGCCGCGCTCAGAAATGAGTGCTACTGCTTGAGCAGCCTCAGCCAAGTCAGTATCGGTTGCCACAGATCTCAGAGCCAGCAAGTCGGCCTTATCAGTTGGTCGAGTCAGTTCATCGACAGACAACTGTTTGAGTGCAATGAGATGCCCGATCGAGGCAACCGGAAATGCAAGACCTGGAAGAACTTCAAGCACCTCAGCACCCAAAGCCACTTCGGCTTCTATCCCAGAGGATCCAACCAGAAGGTTCAGCTGATTGGCGTGTCGGTCCTGTAACTGGATGATTGCAACCTCACCCGTGGCTTCTCGCTCAACTATCCCGGCGACTATCCATCCGTCACCGATGAAATGCTGAATTACCTGTTCGGCCGAGATCTCGCTACCAACAGCTACAACGAAGTCCAGGTCACGCGTGAACCTTTGTTGCCTGAAACCTCTCCGCTGCAAGCGCGTCGTCCACCGGCCTATTCTACCGTCGACTCGGTAACACGGTGACTCTGAATCGCGAGTGATCAGTACCCCCTCGAGATGTACCCGTTACCTTTTGGCGGATGAAAAGAAGCATCCGAAACGCACATCGACCATTGGTTTGAAGCACCAAGTAGCTAGCTCTGTTGACGAGTTCGCCGGCAGCCTCACGGGAACCTATGTCGATGACGAGCTCGCAGAATTGCGAGACGAATGGGACCGACAGTCGTAGACGCTGGAGCGACCATCGCTGTCTGGGACTCGTGCGATGCTCATCACTCAAGTTCTAGGGCGTTGCTCCGAGAGTTTCAGTATCAGACCAGCTTGGCCTCGACGCTCAACAGAAGGTCGCATCTAGCACCGCCACTAACACGTTCGGCACCGGGGTTCAGTCGTAGAGGCCAAGGGCCTCGGCTTCGGCGACCATGTCGTCGAGTGCCTTGCGTCGCCTAGTGATCATCGCGTCTCGAAAGGAGAGCAGGTTTGCGAGAGGGATGCGACGGTGGGTCCCCGCCATGCGGGCTGGGAGTTCGCCGTTATCGATCAGGCGGATCACTGTGGTTCGCGACACGTTCAGGAGATCAGCCGCCTGCTGGGTGGTGACTTCCTGAGGGCTGCGGACCACAGTGGCGGTCTCGCCGGCAGCAAGTGCTTCGAGAAGGTTCACGAGTCCATCGGCTGCGGCCGTGGGGATCCGCACAACCTGACCGTTCGCCAGTGTGAACTGACACGGCCGGCGTTGAAGTCGGGACAGGGCGTCGGCGGCGAGCGCTCGGTCGTCGTGCGTGGTCGTAGCCATACCAGTAACCCTATCCCTCAAACGCTCTATTCGATACCATATTCTTATAGAGCGTTTGAAGGGTAAAAGGGCGCTCCTGCGGTAGCAGAACGAGCCGTAGCAGTCAGAGCGTGCTGGCCGGTCTATCGAGTTGGCTCTGGTAACCCGAAATTGGTGCGTCATAGCCAGCAACCAACAGCCGCAGCCAAAGGTTCAGGCGTCTTGGAGGTGTTGGTCCTTGGCAACGTAGATGAACGGGATCGACAAGATGCTCACCAAGAACTTCACCACGAGGTTCACCCAGAAGATGTCCCAGACAACGTCCCATGGAAGTGAGATGTCTTGTTGGTGTTGGGACAAGAAGAACAGGGGAGCAAACGCCCCGATAGCAAAGATCAGATTGTCGATCGGGATACTCACGGCGTTGGATACGAGCACCCGTAGCCACTGATATCTAACGGTGACTCTCGTGACCCACAGGTGATACACCTCGGTGTCGATCAGTTCGCTCACCACCATTGCCAACAGCGACGCAATCACGATTCGCCACAGTGGACCCAGCACTGCAGTGAACTCTTCGCCCAGTGCGAAGCTCGGGTCCGTTGGCCATGCAGCCGCCCATGCCAAATACCCGGCAAGCAATAGGTTCACGCCGGCGCTGGTGAGAATGGCGATCCGTGCGGCTCGTTTGCCGGCAGCTTTGTGGATTACGTCTCGCAGCGTGAAGGTGATCGGGTAGATGAACGTGCCCATGTCCACGGCACGGCCAAACACAACACCGATCTTGAGGCTTGTTACCTGTGAGATCACCTGAGCTCCGACATAGGTGCCAATGGCCACCAATGCCACAGTGCTCACAACGATCTGTCCGTCAGAGCGTGCCTTGGTAGGGCAGCCCTGATCAAGGGTTGTAGATGCAGTCAATTCTAGGTTTCCTCGGTTTTGTTGAGGCGGGTTGCCGACACCGCCATGGTGTTAATTGGGTTGTGTAGACGCTAGGCCCATAAGGACATCTCTAGCTACTCGGATCTTCCATGTGGAGTGTTGCCGCCCTGAAGTCACTGACCCAGTCATCGGTCAATTCTCTAGCTCGCAACAAAGGGTTGAGGTGGTCCAGTTCGGTAGATATGAGCCTTCGGCCAGGACCGTCTGGCCCGAACATCGCCAGTAGGTAGGCGCGGCCGCGTTTGGCTGTTGACTCGAAAGGGGGCTGCTCGGCTGCTGCTAGGAAAATCTCGGCCATCGCCCTTGGTTCAGATGTTGCAAATAGTCGGTAGACGTCGGTAGACGTCGGTTGCGTCCTTCGGGCGAACCCGGTCCGGACGAGCGTGATCGGAGAATCTTTCGTGGAGTTTGAAGCTCTTGGCACACAACAATGCTGCCGAACCAGCAACTTTGAGTCTCAGAGTACGCGGGTCGCCTTGTTCGTACGAGCCAATACTCATCATTGACTTATCGAATAGCGCTAGTTCTAGGCCAGCGGCTCGGCCGATAGAGTTCTTCGCCTGTCCGGGGACTTTTGCAGATCTGGTGCCCTTACCAGCAAAGAGTTCAGGAACTAAGAAGTCGATACCCGCGCCAGTATCGTCGTACCTCCAAACTCCTGGTCTGGAAGGGTGATGGGTGAAGCCAGACGTCGCCATGACGGATTCAATCTGCGGGGCTGTCACAACAAGTGAGGGATCTACAGCAAAATCCGCATCAGCCGTGGCGAGGTCGAGGCCATCGATTGGTAGGTGCCAAGTCGTTCGTAAATGGCCTGCGCTCCGATTACTACAAGCGCCTCGACTTGGGCGTGCAACGCCTGAACCACATCAAGCAGCAACCGTCTTGCCTTGACGAGATTGTTTTGTGGATGCTGTACATAGGCTTGCTCAGCGGTGTCCAGCGGATCGCTATTCTCCATCGGTGAGGCCCAGCCTTTCTAGAAGAAGGTCAGCGTCTTCGGGCATTCTGCCGGTGCCTCCATAGCAGTCGATTGCAGCCTGCAGTGGTGCGACACACCAGTCGCCCTCTGCTGTTTGCCACCGCCCACCAAACGTGACCTCGTCTCCCGAGAAGACAGCAATTGGTGTGGCACTCGGGCTCTGGCGGACTGATACGGCATCAAGCGCGATCAGAAACTCGTCTGGTTCAGACGCATACACGGCTAGCCACGCAGGGATTGTGTCTCGAGTCGAGTCATAGGACCGTGCAGCTACGGAACCAGTCCAAGCCCATTTGTCTTCGAACGTTCTGGCTCTGGCAAACGCTTTCGTGGCATCTGCTACCCAACCAGTGGAGGCAGGGCGATCAATCAGTCGAGCAAATCTTGATGCTCTCCACAGCAACCTTGCGGGAATCTCTTTGTCTCCGAGCTGCTCGAAACGCTCAATCCACTTACCGGTTTGCATCCCAGACATCGAAGTATCGCCGAGCATCAAACGGCTCGCTGCCAGCGCCTTCGAATCAACTGCTCGCCTTACTTCACTGGTGCACCCCAGCGCGTCCCAAAGCCGGTCGATTACCTCGACAGTGGGGCTCATAGTGCCAGCTTCGATTCGAGAGATTGACGATGAAGCTACGCCTGCCAACTCAGATAGCTGTCTCTGTGAGAGACCGGCACTTGAACGTAGATCCTGCAGAGTTGAACTGACTGCCATGAAGTCAGCATAGCGGTGCATGATGCGTATATGCAGCGCGAATTCCTACATGTCAACTTGTGTAAAGCTAGTAGGTCCCTACTTGTTGAGCCGGAGAACCAACCATAACTGCGCCATCTGGGGCATCTCCTAGTA
>JAGQSI010000177.1 GCA_020439605.1 Acidimicrobiales bacterium
AGGAGAACGGCCCAGCATTCCCAGATATGACATGGCAACGTTTACCTCTGTCTCGAGACGGCTCTGCCCAAGCGTGCTTTCGGCGTAGCCGCTGGCGAGTTCCCCTCGGCTGGTCCCGGCCTCGAGCTTTGCCACCTCAACAGAAACCTCCTGAGACGATGGAACGCGCTTGTAAACGTTGGCAAAGGCCTTGGACACGAACTGCGCATCTGTCAAGGAATCGATCGAGTTGGCCTGGGCGTAGTTGTCGGCAAGAGAAGCAGCCGTGGTTCCATCTCGATATGCAGCAACGCCCTGGTCTACAAGCGTGCGGGTTGGCGGGTAGGTGCCGTGAATGGCGAGATAGCTGCGAACCACCGGCGAAACAACTCGCCCGAACTCCGATGAACCCATGAAGGATCGGATGACTGTTGCTCCGCTCACACCGTTGTGTAGTCGGCTGGTCCAGTAGACGGTTCCGGATGTGTCTGCGGATCTGCCTAAGAAGTCATCGTATTGCTGGCGCACGAAATCCGCTGGACAGCTGAAGGGGATCCAGGCATCGTGAACGGAGCGATAGAGGCCGCTGCGCTTTGCGTCTCTGCGGAACTGGGGCCAATCGGCTCGGCACAAGCTGCGCCCAGTGGTCAACATGTAGACCTTGGTGACATCTCCAGCGCGTGCCCCGCCGCTGTGGCTGTTGGCACGAAGAATAGAGCTCTGAATAATGGTGGTACGGCCATTCACCTCGGCCACAGCAGGAGTTGAACTAGCCGGCAACGTGGCAGGACGCGCCATCTCGTAGGCAGCCTCCACGGTGCCATTTCGACCGTCGAACACTCTCAGATTGCGATCTAGCGATGAGATGACCTCTTGGATCCCATCGGCATCGACGTCAGCGATGACTGTTCCACCGTTGGCGAAAATCTGGCCACATTGAGCCTGGCGATCGGAGTTGCAGGCCCGCCATTTCCTGGACCCGTTGGCCTCGTAGGCATAGACCCAGCCGCCATTGGAGGCGAAGGTGACCTCCAGGGCGCCGTCGTTGTCTATGTCGCCAACTGCTGGCGATGAGGTGACCTGGCCGTCCACGTTGACCGGCCAACCAGAAAGGCTCCGTCTGGTTCTAGCGGTGAACGCATCCACCCGGCGTCCATTTGGTTCTGGCCAGTTGTTGCCGGTGCCGACAATGATGTCCTGGTTGCCGTCTCGGTTCAGGTCCGCGACCGCCGGAGAGGACCACACGGTTTGGCCCGGAATGGATCGGGGATAGCCGGGGTAGGTGCTGCCATCGCGGCGAAGCACCCAGACGAGCCCGCCTTGGGGCAGACCAAAGGGGTTGCCCGCCCAGATGTCTCCACCGAGGATCACCTCGGGGATCTGGTCTCGGTCTATGTCTGCAACCACCGGGCTGGACCAAAGGGTGTCTTCCAGGTATCTGCGCCAGATGACTCGTCCGGTGTGGGTCCAGGCGTAGATGGTGTGGTCGTAGCTGGGGGCGATGATGTCCAGTTTGCGGTCACCGTTGATATCGGCCACTGCAGGGCTGGCAAAGAAGCCATCCGGGCGGCAGTCCTGGCCGGCGGGGCAGTGTTGGGGGGAACCCTGATGGAAGGTGCGAACCACTTGGCCTGTTGGACCGTTGAGCCAGACCACCCGACCGTCCATGGTTCCAACAATCACGTCTGGCTTTCCGTCTCCGCTCAAATCAGCGAGAGTTGGAGACGCTTGGATTCCGGTTCTGCCCAGCGAACGTGACCAGAGCTTGGTTCTGTCCGTTGCTCGAAATGCTTCGACCACGCCATCCATGTTGGCCACAACAATTTCCGGGGTTGAGTCTCCGGTTATGTCTCCAAACGCTGGGCTCGAGAAGGCGGCGGTGGGCCCGACTCCCGGGTAGTAACCACTAAGGGTGTGGTTCATAGTGCCCTGACCGGTCAACGTTGCGGTGGCTGCGGACGCTGGTTGGACTGCAATATCCGCTGGGCCGGGCAGTGTCATGGACCCGGCGAGAAGTAGCCCAAGGGTGAGCGTTCTCGAAGCAATGGTGATGGCGCGAGACTTCAGGGGCACAAGTACTCCAATAGTTGCCGTACTCCCATTATCGGCCATTTTCACCTGGAACTTCAGTTCGGATTTCGCCCGACTGAAAAAGGTGAGCAATTTTCGGAAAATTGTGGGACGATGGAGCTGACTCGATCAGAGGAGGTCCCCCAATGCAGGTCAGTATTCTGCTGCAGGCCAAGGGCTCTGAGGTGGTGACGGTACGTCCGGACTGCCCCATCGCCGAGGTGCTCGACATCTTGGTCGGTAGGCGAATAGGCGCGGTGGTCGTGAGTGGCAATGAACGCACGATCGACGGTGTGGTCTCAGAACGTGACGTGGTGCAGGCCATGGCCGCTGGTGGCGCAGACGCCCTCGGGGCGTTGGTGGGCGAGGTGATGTCCACCGACTTCGTCACCTGTGAGCCAGACACCACGGTGGAGCGCCTCATGTCTGTAATGACCGAAAGCAGATCCCGCCATGTGCCTGTGCTTGTCAACGGAGAGCTCGTTGGCTTGGTGAGCATCGGAGACGTTGTGAAGCACCGGGTAGCAACCCTTGAACACGAGGCGCAAGCACTTCAGGACTACATCACCCACCCCTATTAGTGCACCTACCCGCAAACTAAGCCGGGTTGTTGCGCTGCAGCTTTCCAAGTGAACCCCGAGCCAGTTCGCCCACAAAGCGGATTTCACGCGGGGCGTGAGCGGGGCCGAGAACGTTGGACACGTAGCCGCGGATGTCAGCGAGAGACGGCGGCTCGGAACCAGGGTTGGCCACAATGAAAGCAATCACACGCTGGCCCCATATGTCATCGTCCACGCCCATGACCATCGCGTCGGCTACGTCATCTCGGCGAAGCAGCAGTTCCTCAATTGGAGCAGGCCATACGTTCTCTGCTCCGGTGATGATCAGGTCATCGTTTCTGCCAAGGATCTCGAGATTTCCTTGCTGGTCCCATCGCCCGATGTCCTGGGTGGTGAGCCAACCCGACTGGCTCGGTAGGGCACTAACCGATCCGTCATCGTTTCTGAGTCCACGCCCAATGGTGGGGGAGCAGATCTCGATCAGGTTGTTAGCGCCCAGTCGTATCTCAACGCCATCGAGAGGTTTGCCCTGGTAGACAACTCCGCCGCCGGTTTCTGTGGACCCGTAGGTATGGACGATGTTGGCGGGGCGGGTTTCACGGTCTGCTGAACCACCAACCAGAACGTGCCGGTACGGAGTTGTGTCCACTCGGTCAAGAACCGTGGGGACCAGCGACGTGAGAGTCACGTTGTTGTCGTTGGGAGCGTTGCTGACCACGTCGGCGTCGAACCCGTCAACCACCATCAGTGTCACGTCATCTATCAACGACCTGGCCACAACCCCGAAGCCGCCGAGATGATCCAGCGGTAGGCATGCCAGCCACTTGTCCGAGCAACGATCCAGCCCGAGCCGCGAGTGCACCATTCGACAATGAGCGCTCAGGCCAGCCATGGTGTGGACAATCTGTTTGGGGTGCCCTGTAGTACCGCTCGAACAAACGACGAGAGCATCACCTTCGGCGAGTTCTGCTCCATCTGGTCTGTAGTCCCGCAACACACCGTCTGGGCCTACAACCTGATGCGGGCCGATGTCGGCGAGGTACTTCTCGCGACCGTCCTCGGTCAGTCGTTGAGGCACAACAACCAGAGCGTTGCCCTGCTCCCACACCTTGGAGACAACTGTCTTGAACAGTTCTCCACCGGGAAGATCAAGCGCGACTAGACGACTCACGGCTACAGCCTGCCAGACTCACAGCCATGAATATTTGGGTGGCTGGTGCACGGCCTCGGACCCTGCCTGCAGCGGTGGTGCCAGTAGCGGTGGGAACGGCGTGTGCCGTGGGCGAGGTGCCGGGTGGGCTGATCTGGTGGCGATTCGGGGCCGCGATGATCGTTGCTCTTGCCCTCCAGGTAGCCACGAACTACGCCAATGACTACTCCGACGGCATTCGAGGAACGGACTCCGATGAGAACCGTGTTGGTCCCGTTCGACTTGTAGGGCAAGGTCTGGCCACTCCCGGCGAGGTCAAACGGGCGACCCTCATGGCCTTCGGTGTGGCTGGTGTATTCGGAACAGCCCTAGCAATAAGTGTTGGTCCGGAGCTCTTTGTGGTTGGTGCCGCGGCCATTGCTGCTGGGTGGTTCTATACCGGGGGGCCACGGCCATATGGCTATGCCGGTATGGGAGAGGTCTTCGTTTTTGTCTTCTTCGGA
>JAGQSI010000178.1 GCA_020439605.1 Acidimicrobiales bacterium
AGGAAAGTGGCGAGCAGCGGTCCGCCAATGAGATCTGAGACCCCGACGATGGCTTCATGGACCGGCGCTCCGGGTGGCCGGCTCGGAACGTAGTCAAGGTGACGCGCGATTGATCGGCCTGAGCGAAACACGTTCGCTACGTCGAGGTCTGTTCCCGGCCCGCCAAGAGTCATGACAGTCGCGACGATCGCACACATTGCGGTCACGGCCACCCAGAACTGTCCCGCAGCATCTAGTGATCGGAGGCGGGCCAACACGGATAGCGAGTCTATGAACTCAACGGTGAGGACCTAGGACGGTACCGAATCACCATGGGCTACTGAACTCCAAAGTTCACCCGCCTCGCTTGGTGAGCGGTCTGCGTCCAATAGTCCGGTAGGGGGTGAGTCGACGCTGCCGATCGGGTTCTCGAACCACAGACCGTCAAGGTTGACGCCATCGCCGACAGCATCTGCTGCTAGGGCGAGAACATCTCGGAGATTTTGAGCGCCTTGGCTGCTGGTCCCCATTGCGCCAATGGCTACGGCGCTCAAGGTTCGTTCGCCAATCTCGTCCACGAGGCGGTGCAGGGAAATAGCAAATCCCTCGGGCCATGGAACGGTTCCGTCGTGGCCTACAGCGAGGTTCTGCGGATAGGGGAGCAGGGCGCCATCGCCCCTAACCGCAACTGCGTGGCGGTAGGTGAAGCCCACGATGTCGAAAGCGTCGATCGCTCCTGTCATCTCGATTGGGGCGCGGCCCGGAACTTCCAGGGTGCCCTCCCGTATTAGCCGTAGCCAGCAGCCAAGGTTCTGGGCATCGAAGTGCCTGGCCAGGACTTCAGCTTCTGGCGAAGGGGGAAGATCTGGGGTGACCCGAGCAGCGAAGGCAGGGACAAGCCAGTGGGCGCTCGCAACCGGGGTCCCCGGCGTCTTGAGTCGTAAGGCGGCATCAATATTTGCCAACAGGGCTGCTTCGAGGGACTTGGCTGACGCTTTGGCTAGGGACCATCGGTTTGGTTCGAAGTTGGGTATCCAGCCATGCACAAGGTCCCCGAATAGTTCGCCCGCCGTCTCCACGTAGCGGGCCCAGAAGTAGTTGCGTGACTTCTCGTCCTCCCAACCACGTTCGTCAACGGAGAACCATCCAGGCAGGTCCCAATCGTGGAGACACCCCCAGACCTTGAGTCCGTGCTGGTGGGCGAGTGAGGCAGCGAGTCTCAGGTTCTCAACAGCTTCCGTGTTGATCGATCCCGGGTTCGGCTCCACTCTCGACCAGTCGAATGCGAGGCGGATGGCGTTCATCCCGAGGTTTGCCAGCAAACCCAGATCGTCAGCCATTTGAGCGGGCCACCCAAGGCTCTGGCCCGTGACGTCCTGGTTGGCGCTCGGCGCGAAGTTCGATTGGTCCGAAGCGGTACTTGGTCCCCACGCTCGAGATGGCGAGACCCCTCCACCCCACGTGAAGTCCTTTGGGAAGGTCATAGATGCGTCAGGACTTGGAGGCGGCGCTCTTGGCGCGAGGTTTACGGGCGGCGGGTGTCTTGATCTTGCGGGCGATGAAGTCGTCGATCGCGGCGGTGAGAGCCTCGGGCTCTTCGACCGGCAAGGTATGGCCGGCGTCGGAGAAGGTCAGTAGTTCGCTTCCCGGGATTCGGTGGTGCATGTCCTCTGAGCAACGAGCAGGTGTGAACACATCCGCTCCAGCGGCGATGACAAGGACTGGAGCGTCGATGTTGTCGAGTATGTCTGCAGCGCTGTGAGCTCGCATGGCGCCGGCGGTGAGAACCATCACCGCCGGGTCTGTTGCCTTGAGGTGAAGCAGGTACGGGTGAAGGTCTTCCTTGGTTGATTTGGGGCCGGCGGCACGTGCTGCTCTGGCCGCGAAGTGGCCGACCGAGGCGGGTCCGATCGACATCCACACAGGCTTCAGTATCTCTGGGAAGTGACGCATAACTGCGGCGCCGATGGGGAAAAGCGGGTCTCCGATCGAAACCCCGTAGAAGGACTTCATGGGATTCTCATAGGTGCCAGCGATCAAGATCATTCCACTGACACGCTTCGGGGCGGCGCGGTAGATCTCAAGCGCGGTCTGGGTCCCCATCGAGTGGCCTACGACGAGGGCCCTGTTGATGCCGGCATCATCCAAGACAGCGAGAAGGTCCTTCGCAATTCTCGATATCGCAACATCTTCGATGGTCAAGTTCTTGGCGCCTCGTCCGGGGTTGCGCGGCAGCCCTGAGCGGCCGTGTCCCCTTGTGTCGGGCACGATGCAGGGATGGCCGGCTGCCTCGAGAGCCGGTACGAGTTTGCCCCAGTAGGCGTCGCTGCAAGACCAACCATTGGCGAACAGGATCGGCACCTTGGTGCCCTTCTTGTTCCGCACGGTGTAGGCGATGGGAGTGCCGTCATCAACCACCACACGGCCTTCTTTTGCGAACAGTGCGTAGCCGGCATCGGCATCTTCGCCCGGTTCCCAAGCTGTGTCGAGTTGGTCTTGCATATGGCCTCTTTGGATAGTTCTTGAAGTTTCGCTTGCACAATTGCTCGAAAGCGACGAAGATCACACATGTGTAATTTCATCTGTGGTACATGGCGCTTGCGCCTAACCACTCCTAGCCCGATCGTACGGGTGCTTCTGCAAGCGGGACGATTCTGGGGGTCAACCAATGTTCGGCACCACAAACAAATCTGAAAACGAAGGATGGCAGGACCTAGCCAACTGCCTTGGCGTAGAGCCTGATCTCTTCTTTCCTGAGCGCGGAGCGTCAACACGCGAAGCCAAAGAGGTCTGCAAGGGATGCGTAGTACGTGACGAATGTCTTGAGTACGCGCTGTCCAACGGTGAGAAGTTTGGTATCTGGGGAGGATTGAGCGAGCGTGAGCGTCGCCGGATCCGTCGTCAGCGTGCCATGGCTCGTCGTACGGCTCTTGAAGTAGAAGCCGCAAAACCAGACTCAGCTTCTGCCTAGTAGCCGGCTTTCAATGGTTTGACCAACGGAGAGGTCCAGCTGCCCCCAGCGGCTTGGGTCCTCTCGGTGTAGAACCGCTTCTGGCACTAGCCCCACCAACTCGGCCCTGTTTATCGAGGCCCGCTCAGATACCAGATCGTAGGCCCGCCCAGGACCTGAGCTGAGCGGTGAGATCAGGTTCATGGATACCTGGACCTCGTTACCTACCTGAAGACCCAGTGTTCTTAGTTCTGAGGTTCTGATCTGCTTGGCGATTTCTTTGGCCAAGGCCAGGTCCGGTGTTTCCAACCAGAGGTTGTAGGCCACCAATAGGTCTCTTTCGCCTACAGCGATTGCCCCTGCGCTTGGGTGCGGGTTTGGTGGCCCACAGTCGGGTGTGAGTGTGTTCCACGCCTGCTTTCTGATGTCGGGTAGTGAGCGATGGTCTCCGTAGGTGAAACAGGGCACAGCTAGTTCCTCTCCCGCCCATTGACAGAATTCGTCACGGGCTATTCGAGCGTCCTGTTTGGTTGACCCGCTCAGTGCAACGAAGGGAACAACATCTACGACCCCAATTCGAGGGTGTACCCCGCTATGGCTTCGTATGTCGAGGAGTTCAACCGCCTTTGCGGTGACTCGACGTGGCGCATCGACACCTACAAGCGTAAGAACGCTGCGGTTGTGGTGTGCATCGGTATGAAGGTCAAGTAGATCTCGCCCTGCGCTAGCTGCGATCTGGTCTATGAGAGCCTTGTTCTGGCCTTCGCTGATGTTGACGACGCACTCAATCACCAAAGAATCATGGCCCGTGACGTGGAGCGAGCGGTGGTTGGAGGATACGGTTGCAATATGAACCTCGGTCCCACCGAACTCATCATCGTGCTCGTCATTGTTCTTGTCTTGTTCGGCGGTGCAAAGCTGCCCAAGCTCGCCAAGTCCTTGGGCGAGGCCCAACGTGAGTTCAAGAAGGGGACAGAAGAGGCTGAGAAGGGGTCGTCAGATTCGCCTAACGACCCTGGTCCAATCAGCTGATTCTGAGCCCAGACAACTAGACAGAGACGTGAGCCGCTGCTTCTTGGCGGCGTCTTTTGAGGATCCGTCGGCGCTCTCGTTCTGAAGTGCCGCCCCAAACCCCGTGGTCGATTCTCTCGGTCAACGCGTATTCCAAGCAGCGTGCCGCTACGGGGCAGTCGGCACAGATCTTGCGGGCGGCGTCAACCCCAACTCCGTCGCTGGGGAAGAAGGCGGCCGGCGGGTAGAAGCGACAATTCCCGTCCTTCATCCAGTGGAGTTGGGCTGGCTCGTCCATTTTGTTCTCCT
>JAGQSI010000017.1 GCA_020439605.1 Acidimicrobiales bacterium
GTCGTCCTCGTCGTCCTCGTCGTCCTCGTCGTCCTCGTCGTCCTCGTCGTCGTCCCAGTCGTCCCCGCCGCTTTCCGCGACGGCGCGCAGGAAGTCGGCCGCCTCGGCGAGCTGACCGCGGGCGAGGAGCACCTGGACCACGTCGAGCTGGGCATCGACGTTGTCGTCGTCCGCCTCGGCCAGGGCGATGCGCTGCTGCAGCGCCTCGTCAGCGCGGCCGAGGGCGTCCAGGGCGGCGATGGCCTCGCGGTGCAGGCGGATGCGGACGTCCCAGCCCACGTCCTCGGCGCCGAGGCCCCCGAGCGCGGCGTCGAGGCGGGCCTGCTGGTCGCCGCGGTAGACGGCGAGGGCGCAGTCGCCGAGGGCGGCCGTGCCTTCGCGGGAGTACGCGAAGTCGGCGGCCTGGCCGAAGGCGGCCTGGGCCTGGTCGAGGTCGCCGTCCGCCATGTGCAGCCGGGCGAGGGTGATGAAGAGGCCGTCCGCCGGCAGCGGGTACTCCCCGCACATGGGATCGCGGCCGCCGTGGAGCAGCGCGTCCATGGAGGCGCGAGCCTGGGCCAGGAAGCCGGCCTCGGGGGCGAAGGGCTTCCAGTCGCCGATGGTGTCGATGGCCCACTCCACCTCGGTGCGGCGCAGCCACGCCTCCATGTAGGCTTCGAAGCTCTCGTACCAGGGGCGCAGGGGGCCCTCGGCCGACCGGAAGTCGATCCAGACCTCGCCGGCGTGGGGACCGCTCAGGACGAGCAGGTCCTCGTAGCCGCAGCCGTGGTCCGTCAGGACGAGGGTGCCATCCCGCGCGTCGACGCCCTCGGGGAGGCCCTCCTCGTCCAGGTACTCCGCGTCGTGCGGGAACGGGCGGCCGACGCCGGCGGCGTCGTCGTCGGGCAGGCCGGTGAAACCGTAGAACGGCCCCGCGCCGACGCCCACCTCGGTGATCCAGGCGCGGTAGGCCGCAGGCAGGCGCAGGCCGTGGCGGGCCTCGAAGGCCTCGACCTCGAAGAGCGCCACCGGCCGGCTCCGCCAGCCATGGACCTGGGCTCCGAAGAGCGCGTACTGCGCGTCATGGCGCGCGAGCGCCTCCTTGCGGGTCTTCCAGCCGTCGATCACGTCCCCTGCCTCCTGGGATGAGCCTTGCCCCGACCAGCCTGGCCCGGGCCGGGCGTATTGGTGCCACCCGGCCCGGTGGTTGACAAGTGAGATTCGCACAGCGGATCCACCGTCCCGGCGACGGCCAGGGCGCCCCGTCTACTCCCCGGCCTCCTGGGCATCCAGCGCATCCATCAGCCGGTCGATCTCGGCCCGGACCGCCGGGTCGGCGGCGTCGAGCGGCTGGCTCTCGGTGGGGTCGGCCCGCAGGTCGTAGAGCTCGGCGTCGGCGAGGGTGAAGTCGATGAGCTTGTAGCGGGCGTCGCGGATGGTGCGGCCGTCGGCGGCGGTGGGGGGGTCGTGGAACTGGTCGGAGCGGATGTAGGGCCGCTGGGGCGGGGCGACGGGGTCGGTGAGGTACGGGGTGAGGCTGGTGGCGTCGACGGCGCCTTCGTCACCGCCGGCCAGGGCGATGAGGGTGGCGTAGAGGTCGGTGGCGTTGACGATGGCCGAGACGCGGCCGGCGCGGACGCCGGGGCCGGCGATGATCAGGGGGACGTGGATGCCGCCCTCGTACAGGCTGCTCTTCGCGCGCTGGCGGCGGGCTCGGGCGACGGCGCGGTCGGTGCCGTTGTCGCCGATGAAGACGACGACGGTGTGGTCGAGGTCGACGCCGGCGAGCAGGCGGCCGAGCTCGGTGTCGAGGGCCTGGAGCATGGCGCTGAAGAGGGCGTCGTCGGTGGGGCTCTCCCCCAGCTCGACGTGGTGGAGGGCCGCGGGCGGGGCGTGGAAGGGCTGGTGGGGGGCGATGAAGGCGACCTGCAGGAACCACCGCGGGCCGGCCGTGGCGAGCCAGGCGAGGGCGTCGTCGACCTGGGCGGTGGTGGCGTAGGTGGTGGAGGTGGCGGTGACGCCGTCGACCGTGCGGCTCCAGCTGAAGTAGTCCTGCACGGCGCCGATGAGGAGGCCCGCGTGGTGCTCGAAGCCGAAGAGGCTCGGGCCCGAGGCGCCGGCGCCGAGGTGCCACTTGCCGATCAGACTGGTGCGATAGCCTAGCTTCCTCAGGAGCGAAGGCATGGTCGGATGTTCGGGCGGCAGGCCGATCGGACGCTGGCCCAGCGGTTCTTCGAGCCCGACCGGCAGGCGGTACTGATAGCGCCCGGTAATCAGTGCGACGCGGGTTGCGGTGCAGACCGCCGAATTGGCGTAGGCATCGGTAAAGCGCGTGCCCTGTCGCGCCAGTGCATCGAGCACGGGGGTTTCGTATTCGCGGCGTCCATAACAGGACAGGTCGGCGAAACCGAGGTCGTCGGCCACGATGATGACGATGTTGGGGGCATCTGGACCCGGTGTGGGGCGCTCGGGCCACCAACTCTCGCTTCCAGCAAACGTTCTACCAACCTTGCCCCCGAAACCTTCGTATGGTCCCGCTGGTTGATTGACGGTGTCATCGGTGTTGCTCATCGGCTGCGACCGTACAACGTTGGAGATGGGTGGCGGGCCGATCCTTGGTCGACCTCGGTCGAGTTCGGTCACACCCAGCCACCCTCTGGTCACCCCTGGTCGCCGGATCCTCATTGCTACCCGGCACGTTGCCACTATCGTGAACCAATGGAGACCTCGCAGCAACTGTCACCACCCCGAGGGCTTCGGGTTGTGGTCAAGGTTGTGGTTGCGGTCCTGTGCGGCGCTGTACTTGTGGGCTGTCTTGATCCCACTACTGGTCGACCTCCTGGGGTGAACGAACCCGTAGCGCAGTATCGCTCCAGTGTCTCCACGGTCTCAGCGGCGGACCTTGGCAGTAGCTGGCGCCAGGGTTGCCCCGTAGGCCCCGCTGAGCTTCGCCAGGTTCGGGTGGATTACTGGGGATACGACGGGCTCATCCATCAGGGCAACCTGATAGTTCATCGTGATGTCGCCGACGACGTTGCCGCCGCTTTCGGTGGGCTCTACCGGTCAAGGTTTCAGATCCGCAGAATCCATCCAGTCACGCGTTATGGATCGAACGACGATGCGTCGATGGCTGCCAACAACACATCAGCCTTCAACTGTCGACGCACCACTGGCGGAACCAAATGGTCAGAACATGCCTACGGTCGTGCCCTTGACATCAACCCGGTCCAGAACCCTTATGTGGGAACCAGTTCTACGGTTCTTCCCGAAGCTGCCAAACCGTGGGCCAACCGCAAACTGGTGGTGCCCGGCATGGTTCACCCGAATGGTCCAGCGGTTAAGGCCTTCGCCACTATCGGCTGGCGTTGGGGCGGGTCGTGGAGCTCGCCCAAGGACTATCAGCACTTCTCGGCCAGCGGGCGTTGAAGCCCGTCAGCGGAACTTGGTCAGTAACGCCTCGGCATCGGGTTGTTTGAGGTCGAGCACCGCTGCGCCACCGCTCGTGGTTCTGGGGACCACTGGCAACACAACTGACTCAGGATTGAGCCGCCCCATTGACCAGGCAAAGCGCGCAGCCTGCAACAAGGTCATGTCGTCGTCGATACGTAGCCCGCTGGACATGGAATCAGCGGCGCTGGCCAGTTTGAACGGGTTGCGGCTGTCGGCAACCTTGCCCATTATCGCCTTCAGGAATACCTGCTGTCGCCCGGTGCGATTTACGTCCGGCAACCCGCCTTCGGGCACATGGCGGCCATCTATCACCTCGGTGTAGTGGCGTGAGCGCACAAAGGCAAGAGCCTGATCGCCATTGAGGTGAACAAGACCGGACTGTTCTACGGCCAGACCCGACGCCAGGTCGAACGCAGGGTGTTCGAAATAGATGTCGATACCTCCGAAGGCATCAACAAGCCCAGCGAACGACAAGAAGTCGATCTCCATGTACCGGTGGATGGGGATGGAGAAATTCTCGGTGACAGCCTGGATCAGATTGGCCGGGCCCTGGTTGTAGGTCGCGTTGAGGCGGCCATTTGCTCCCGTCGCCGGATTGCGGACCCACAGGTCCCGGTTGAGCGACATCATCATGGCCCGATTGCCCTCTATGCGCAGCACCATGATCGTGTCGCTACGGGCGCCAGCCACACCTTCTCGTTGTTCGCCATCTTGTTTGCCGTTGTCGGAGCCGACGAGGAGATAGTTGGTGCCGGTACCGCCACCGGTCGCGAGCTGGTCAGAAACATCGACTGTCTCGATCTTGTTGAAGATCGAGTTGGCCCACATGTACCCGCCGATTGCCGTCGCCACCAGTGCTATGACACCAAACAGGGCCAGCCAGCCAATTGTTCGTCCAACCCGCCGCTTGGGCCTGGTTGGAGCAGCGCCAGAGCCTGTAGTGGATGCTGGTTTCGGTTTGCCAATAAGGCGTTCTAGGACAAAGCCGCCTACTAGACCGCCAACAAGCCAAACGACGATGGTCATCTCTGGTTCCTCCGGGGAGGAAGAACTTCGCTGGAGATGCGGGTTCTGTCCCTGTCATCGAGAGCTCGGGTCCCCGGGACGCAGGCGTCATCGGACTCGACAGTGAAAGTGACGGGTCCGATTACCAGCGAGTCTCCAACATTGACCTGTGCTTGTCGGCCAGCTTGAAGACGTGATCCGTTGAGCACTGTGCCGTTGGCCGAACCGTTGTCGGCGATGGTCCAGGTTGATTTGGCGGATTGCCTCTGTAGCACGGCGTGGTCGCGGCTCACTCTCTTGTCGTTGACGACGATGTCCTTACCGTTGGCCCGCCCAATCGAAACCGAGTTTCCTCTAAGCGCTACACACGCTCCCGTGTCGCTTCGTCTCAACGCAATGCCATCGCTACCGCGACGCTTCGACGGTGGTGCAGACGGAGCAGCAGTAGGCTTGGCCCGCTTGGGTGAGTCCGGCGCAACAGCTAGGGCATTCGGCGCACCTGGCCTTCTCTTCGGATCAGCTTCGTAGCTGATCGATATACGGCCCTGAATTGCCCACCCGTTGTCCTTGGCTGCTTGACGCAGTGCTTCGGCAAGACCCTCTGAGAACCATTGGTGGGTCTCGTTGACAGTGGCCAGATCATCGGAGTGAAGTTGAAGTAGAAACTGGCTGGGGCAGATGGCGCGGCCTTGCTGATCCACCCGCACATGACGAACCATCTCGGAGAAGCATGCACGCTGAAGTTCCGGCGCTGCTAGCCCCTTGCGCCTGCCGAGGTTCGCCCCGACGTTTCGGGCGACCGAGGCTGCAGCAGCCGCATTCTGAGGTCGCCGAAGACGACGTGAAACCATGAAACCGAGCAGCAGCCCGGCGACAAGCGAAGCGATCTCAATCACGCGGAAAACTTGCCTCAGAACATCTTGGTGGAGCGAGGAGTGGCCTCGACCAACTTGTGGATCAAACCCTCGACAACTTCGCGCTGGGCAGGGTCAATTGTTAAATGGCCAACGACAACGATCATTGCGGTTCTCCTCTAGCGACCTTGGAAGGTTAGAGCCAACGATGCGACTGCCTATGGCACCCTCTCAAAGCGAACCTTTCGACTGAGCTGATCGGCCTCGACACATCGCACCCGAATCGATTGGCCGAGCGGTAGGTGTTCGCCGTCACAACGTGCTCGCACCGGTGGCTCGTTCAGGACAACCTCGCCGAATTGTTCACCTGAGTCGACGACTGTCGCGGTAAATACCTCGTCCACTCGATGGCTCAGGATCAGCGATTCGACCCCATCGACCACCGCACGATCGAACTTCTTGGCCTTGCGGTCGCCTTGGGCCATGAGTGTCGGAAGTGTGTCGAGGGCTTCGTCCACCCAGGTTGGCACGGGCCGGTTGGTGCTACCAGAAAGGCAGATCTCGGTGGCGAAGCGATCCGCCAAGCGTCGCAATGGGGCAGTGACGTGAGCGTACGGTGCCCCAACTCCGCCATGGCCATGGTCGGTGGTCGCGGTGCCTCGCACCACCGTGTAGCCAGCCCCGCGCAACAGTCCAGAGGCGGTTTCGGCGAAGGCAGCAGCGGGTGGCTCGGATGTATCGAGTCCAGCGAGCACCTTGCCGGGTTGGACTCCATTCGGCCACTCGATACCAAGTCGTTTGGCGGCCGCGGCCAGATCTGTGATCAACGCCGGATCTGGTGCAGGCAGGGTGCGCAGAATTCCCAGACCTCTATCGACCATCATCGTGGCGGCGCTTCGCCCTGTGAGCAGAGAAATCTGGGCGTTCCACTTCTCGACTTCAAGGTCCGCTCGTAGTTGCAGGCTCCAACCCTGCTCGGGTGAGCCAACCACCTCTTGCTCCGGAAGTCCCAGGTCTATGGCGCCGCGAGCCAGACCATTGGCGATGAGCACAGGGCCGATTTCTCGCAAAGCAACGATGGATCTGTGCACCTCGCCGGAGGTGAACCCGTCCTGAACGCTTCGGTAGTCGAGTTGGGCCCTGCTTTGAACCATCGCTCTTTGCAGTTCGACGTTGGTCGTGTCGCCCGAAGCGTCTACGTCAATGGTCCACAGAACTGCTGGGCGCGGATTTCCGGGGAGCAGCGACGCGGCGCTCTCGCTCAGAACAGGGGGATATAGCGGCGTTCGTTGATCCGGGGCATAGAAGGTTTGGGTGCGGCGGCGAGCCTCGTCATCAACAAGACCTCCGGGTTCCACCCAGGCGGCCACGTCAACAATCGCGTAATGAACTCTCCACCCCTCAGTGGTTGATTCGATAGCAACGGCCTGATCGAGGTCCCGAGCGCCCAATGGGTCGATAGTGACCAGCTCTAGATCAGTTCGATCCACGTGGTCATCGAAAGTTGTGCGTGAGGCACAGTGCTGTGCTTCTCGTGTCACCTCTGGCGGAAACTGCGTAGGTACATCGAGGTCAGCTCTTATGGCGTCGAAGTCGAGAGAAGGATCTGTGACAACAATCCGGTGGAGCACTGCACCGTCCTAGCAGGCGCGCTCGGTAGCCTTCGACCATGCCTGACTATCCGCAGAGATGGGAAGCCGAGGTGATCCTCTCCGACGGAGGGACCATGGCGGTTCGGCCTATTCGTCCCGACGATGCAGAACTCATCGTGGCTTTTCACGAACGTCAGTCCCCTGAGAGCATCTACTTTCGCTTCTTTTCTCCCCGTCCTCGTCTGAGCAAGCGAGACGTTGAACGCTTTACGCACGTGGACTACGTGGACCGGATGGCCTTCGTTGGGCTCATCGGAGATGAACTTGTGGGCGTAGCCCGCTATGACCGTCACGCGGCGCGAAGCGATGCTGAGGTCGCGTTCTTCATAGACGACGAACACCATGGTCGAGGCATGGCCACTGTTTTGTTGGAGTACCTAGCGGTGGCTGCACGCGAGGCCGGGATTTCAGGCTTCACAGCCTCTGTGCTGCCACACAATCGCAAAATGCTTGGGGTCTTCACCCAGGCCGGTTTCACGGCTTCAAGCCATTTCGAAGATGGCGTGATTGAGGTGACGCTGGGAATAGAGCCCACTCCAGAGGCGCTCGCAGCAATTGAAGCCAGAGCTGCAAGCGCGGAAGCTCGATCGGTGGAGCGGTTGTTGCGGCCGTCGTCGATAGCGGTTGTTGGCGCATCCAGAACACCTGGAACCATTGGACATCAGATGCTCGCAGAACTGGTGAGTCGGGGTTTCAACGGCCCGGTCTATCCAGTGAACCGAGACGGAGACGTAGTTGGCAGTATTCGGGCCTGGCGTTCGGTACTAGATGTGCCCGGTGAGCTGGACCTGGCGATCCTGTGTGTACCCGCCGCAGAAGTTCTAAGGGTGGCCGAGGAATGTGCGTTCAAGCGGGTGCAGGCACTCGTAGTGGTGTCCGCCGGGTTTGCTGAGCGCGACGAAGCTGGAGAACAAGCCGAACGCGAACTGGTTTCCTATGCACGTAGACACGGAATGAGGGTGCTCGGACCGAACGCTTTGGGAGTCATCAACACCGATCCAGACGTAAAGATGCATGCAACGTTCGTGCCGGTCAACCCGATTCCCGGAAGAGTGGGCCTGGTGTCGCAGTCCGGTGTTATCGGAGCAGCGGTCATAGACGCAGCACGCCAGATCGGGTTGGGTATCTCATCATTTGCTGCGGTTGGTAACAAGGCTGACGTCTCGAGCAATGACCTCATGCGTTACTGGCAGGACGACCAGAACACCGATGTGATCATGTGTTACCTCGAATCGTTTGGTAACCCTGCAACGTTCTCTCGAACTGCCCGAGCTCTCTCGCTCGAAAAGCCAGTTGTGGCGGTAAAGGTAGGAGGGGCCCGATCTGCTGGGTGGAGCGAGCCCGAGGGCTGGCCACCAGACGCCACTGCTGCGGCGCTGCTCGAACAGACCGGCGTGATCCGAACCGACAACCTGACCCAGATGCTCAACACGGCCTCATTGCTTGCTAGTCAGCCACTACCCGCTGGTGCTCGGGTAGCTGTGATCACCAACTCCTGGGGTCCCGCATGGCTGGCAGTGGATGCACTGCAGGCATGCGGGCTGGATCCGATGATCTCCGTAGACCTGTCCAACGAGGCCGAGCCGCAAGCGTTTGCTGACGCGCTGCGCGAGACCTATCGATCTGGCAAAGCAGACGCGGTGCTCGTGGTCTATGCACCGGCTCTGGAGGCGCGCTATCGCCGGGTTGGTGAAATGATTGCGAAGGCCGCCGCAGAGGAAGGCTCGGTCACAACTCTTGCTTGCATGTTGGGTGAGCACCATGGCGGGTTGCTGTCCAACGGGGATGTCACGGTTCCTGAGTTCCCCTTTCCCGAGGAGGCCGCGCTCGCTCTATCCCGTGTAACGCGTTATAGCGCGTGGAGGCGCCAACCCGTGGGGGAGTACTACGAGCTCTCCGAGGCATCGCTACAAGCAGCGAGAGCTCAGGTCCAAGCCGTAGACCCCAAAGCCAAGTGCGCTTTGGATCCTCTAGCAGCAGACAAACTTCTCCAAGCGGTTGGACTACGCGTCGTGTCGCAGGAACTGGCAAGAAACGTGGACGAGGTGATCGAAGCAGCCAACAGGCTTGGCTACCCCGTGGCGCTCAAGGCTACGGGCCTGGAAAGACTCTCCAAGTCCGAAGCCGGCGGAGTTTCGCTAGACGTTCATGGCGACAACGAGGCCACACAGGCCTATTCGCGTATTACGGAGCTTCTCGGCGATGCCATGGACCCAACTGTCGTCCAAGTGATGGTGCCTGAGGGTGTTGAGTGCAGGGTCGGCATCTTTCGCCATGAAGTGCTTGGCGATGTGTTGACCCTTGGTCCCGGAGGATCCATGGGCGAGCGCATGGCCCAAGAAGCACTTGCCCTGCTGCCACTCACAGATAAAGACGCGGCCCGACTCATAGACGCGAGTCCCATCGGTCCCTTGTTGAGTGAGAAAGAGACACTCGAACGTCAAGCCTTGATCGAGCTTCTGGTCAGAATCGGTGCGCTGTCTGATGCTGTTCCCGAGATCGTGTCGGTAAGGCTCAACCCGGTGATGGTCTCAGATGGTGTCGCAGCCGTTACCGACGCACAGATCTCGCTTGCTCCCTATGTTGCTGACCAAAGGCCCCCTGTTCGTCGTCTCTGAGCCGGCTCGGGTCACAGGCCCACCCGTTGAGCGAAGGGCGCCCGCGATAGCGTCAGTTCCATGCGTGCCGTCGTTCTTAGGACCTATGGAGACCCCGATGTAATGGAACTGCGCGAGGTCCCCGAGCCAGAGTTTGGTCCAGAGGAGGTTCTCGTCGAGGTAGCCGCAACTGCGTTGAACAGAGCAGACCTGTTGCAGCGTCGCGGTTGGTATCCCGAGCCTGGACCAAAACGTCCCCATGAGATACCGGGAATGGAACTGGCCGGACGAGTTGTTGAAGTCGGTTCCTTGGTGTCGCGCTGGAGCGTGGGAGACGAGGTAATGGCAATTGTTGGTGGTGGCGCATACGCGCAACGTATAGCGATCCACGAACGCCAACTCATGGCTGTCCCCGCCGGAGTTGCATTGGCAGACGCGGCAGCGATCCCTGAGGTCGGTATCACCGCCCATGACGCTTTGGTAACGCAGGGTGGACTTCGCTCTGGCGGATGGGCGTTGATTCACGCCGGAGCGTCCGGTGTCGGCTCTATGGCCGTGCAGATCGCTGGCGCACTTGGGGCGAGAAGTATTGCCACCGCATCAACAGCCAAGATCGATGCGGTGCGAGCTCTAGGCGCAGATGTCGTAGTGGACTACAAGAGCGAGGATTTCGTCGAGGTGGTTGCGCAGGCAACCGATGGTGGGGGAGTTGACGTGGTGCTCGACGTGATTGGAGGTGACTACCTCATGAGAAATTTGGCGAGCCTACGCACAGGCGGTTCCATCGTTCAGGTTGGAGTGATGGGAGGAGGGAAAACCACGATCGACCTTGGAGCCTTGTTGCCCAAGCGGGCGAGGCTGGTCGGCACAGTCCTTAGAGCGCGCCCTCTTGAGGAGAAGGTCGCCGCTTCTCGCCTCTTCGAACGTGAAGTGGTGCCCGTTATCGAGGCCGGTGTCATCAAGCCGGTGATCGACCGTCGATTCCCAATCGATGCAATCGCGGACGCACACCGCTATATGGAAACCAACGCGAACGTCGGCAAGATTGTGATCGACCTTCTCTAGGGTCAGCGTAAAGCAGCGGCCATGGCTACTGGGCCGAGCCATTTGGTGGCGAGCTGCTCTGCTGCATCGGCACTGAGATGCACACCGTCGGGTCTGGCCTTGTGATCCGTTGCGAAACCGGACTTGTCCATCCACCAATTGAAATCGCCAACGGAAATGTGTTCTGGATCACTGGCAGCTAGCGCACGCATGGATTCGTGCAGGACCAGGTGCCTGGCGGGATCCTCCTGGGGTGAGAGCACCGGGTTCCAGTAGGGGTTGCTCGTCGGCTGGGTCAGCCAGAGTACGCGGGGGACACCAGCGTCCAGCACGTTGTTGGTGGCGGCCTTGAAACCCTCTTCTATGTGCTGTTTGTACTTGGGGTCGAGAGGGGACTGCACCGTGGTTCCATCGAAGCGCTGGTCCACAATGTCCCATCCGCCGGTCAGGAATATCGCAACATCGGGGCGAAGTTCTTTGACGGTTCTGGCTAGGTCCTCGTTGAGGTACGTGGCGCAAACCGGGGAGATCTGTTGATCTCCTTCTGGGAAGACTCGCACCCCGCCCTGCGCAAAGCCACAACCGGCCTGACCTGCAACAGTGACCTGGGCCAATTCGGGGTTGGCGGCTGCCCATCGTGCTAGCCCACCCCCGGTTGCTTTGGCGGTGCTGTCGCCGAACACAACGATGCGCACGGGGCGAGTTGTGGCTGGCGGGTCAAGGGTCAGTCTTCTCCAGTGCTCCTCGGCATTTGTCCCAGGTGGTGGCACAGCGGCGTACTCGGGAAGGGCCGAAGCCTCAGTGGTGAGAGTTTCGGTGGGCATGTTTGGGTCTATGGCTGCGATCTCGCCGGCATGCCCAGCAGTGTCATAGACCAGACCGGTTCTGGGCACTGCGATGGCCGCCAAACCCACAACAGCCACTGAGGCGAGTCCAGCAACAATGGTGGGTCGTGGTTGCCACGATGCATTTCGAATTGGCTGTTCCAGGAACAGGTAGGACACGGTGGCCACGAGCGCAGTTGCGAGTAGACGCAGGGCCAAGAGCGTCATCCCATCGAAGCCGACTCGAGCCGGGGTGATGAGAGTGAACAGCGGCCAATGGGCCAGATAGACCCCGTAGCTCACCATTCCGAGGACCCTCAACGGCTTAACGCTCAGGGCTCGGCGTAAGGCCGTGTCGTGTTGTAGCCCAGCTAGCAAGACCGCGGTGAGCAACGACAGGGCGGGCAGCCAGCCGCTATAGGCCGGCCCGCGCCCAACCGGGAAGAAGATGCTTGCGACAACTATCGCCAGGACCACGCCCGGAGCGAGATGACGTATCCACCTTGGAGTTCCTCGCTCAATGACGATCACTGAGCACAACGCCCCGGTCAGTATCTCGCCGATTCGAGCGGGTGTTGCCCAGTACGCGGCGTCTGGCCCCCACTTCGCGGCGATGAGAGGTCCAGCGGCAATGGCTGCAGCGGTGGCGATCCCGATCGGGAAGAGCAACGAGGGTTGCTCAGCGGTACCGGTGGAGCTGGGACGGGTTGAGCGCCACTTCAAAAGGCCCGTGATGGCAAGGGGCCATACCCAGTAGAACTGTTCCTCGATAGCGAGGGACCAGTAGTGCTCCAGGGGGCTTGGCGTGCCTCCGTCGGCAGCGAAGATGTCCCCGTAGCTGCCGCTGCCAGCGAGGCGCACCCAGTTGAACACCTGGAATGCTCCACCCAGGACATGGCTCCGCAGATCAGGAACAAGGCTCCACTCGCCGAGTGCTGCTCCGATTACCACGAAGAGCAAACAGGCGCTGCTAGCTGGCAACAATCGACGGAAGCGTCTGGCATAGAACGTCTTGGTCCCAATGCGACCGCTGCAGGCGTGTTCGTGAAGTAGAAGCCGCGTAATCAAGAAGCCGGACAAGGTGAAAAAGACCGAGACGCCGACGTATCCGCCACCGAGCCAACCGATACCCGCATGAAACCCGACCACCAGAGCCACAGCGAGACCGCGAAGTCCATCGAGCGCCGGCTCGTAGGCCAGTTTGGAGACGCGGCTGGATTGGGTTTCTTGGTCCTGCAACTTCAGAACTCCCGGCCAGCTTTGAGTTGATCGTTGGACTTTTCGCGTTCTGCACGGGCTTTGACTGCAGGAATTCTTGCCAGAGCAAGGGCAGCGAGCACCCCAGCAACCATTCCCGCTGCGTGAGCCTGCCACGCAACGCTTTCATCGGAGGTGAAGAACTGGGTGACGAAGAACAGAGCCAGCACGATTGCCGCAGGCAGGTAGACCACCTGGAAGGCCGCGGTGAAGATCACGGTCAAGATGCGTCCATCTGGCACCAGCACCAAGTAGGCACCCATAAGTGCTGCGATCGCCCCTGACGCTCCGATCAGGGGAACTGCTGAAGTGGAGTTGGCGGCAATGAAACCAAACGTGGCGACAACACCCCCAGCTAGGTAGAGGCCCAGGTAGTTGGCTGGTCCGAGTCTGCTTTCCACCCGAGCCCCGAAGACCCACAGAAACAATAGGTTTCCACCCAGATGAGCAATGTCTCCGTGAAGGAACAGGGCGGTGAACAAACTCAGGGGAATGGACTTGGACAACGGTAGATAGGAGCTGTCGGCACGGTCACACTGATCTGGTTGATCGGCGAGAGTTTCTCCACTGACCACCTCACATGCAACGGTGCCATACCTGTAGGTGAACTCATCGCGTTCTCTGACCTGCCAGCTCGCTGCTTGGCTCTCGCCCGAGTCCACAGCTCCAGATTGAAAACCGGCTGGCTGAACAAACATGAACGCCATCACGATCGCCGCTATCAGGGCAAACGTGACCCAGGGGACCTGACGAGCGACATGATCGTCGCGTAGCGGCAGAGCCATCAGCTAACCCGGCCCAGCCGCATTGCCATGGCCAGTTGTCTTTGCCTCTCGCCGCTCAGTCGAGGGTCCGAGATGACCAAGGTGCCACCGGCGAGATCATGGAGACCTCTTGCGTCATCTCGAACTCGCATCATGATGAGGCTGATTGCAGCGAAAGGCCAAAGGACGGGGACATAGATGCTCAGTGCGAGGGTTAGGGCCCTGGCAAACGATCTGGGCGTGCTCGGAGCCTGCAAGTCTTTTCTGTTGACGACTATGAGTCCGGCCTGCGAGTGACCTGGCGTGGCGCCTTTGGACGTGATCAGTCGTGTCTCGTTGATGACGAAAACAATGACCCAAGCCACTGAGGTGGCAAGGATCGCCCATGTCTGTGTGTTGTCCGAGGGGTCGTCGCTGGAAAGGGGAATGGACGCAGCCAAGGCCAGGATTGCGATTGCGCCAGCCAAGACCCTCGAGTTGTCCAGCCGCCGGAGCCGGGCACGGACTCGAACGTCAGCATCGCCAACCCGCCCTGCGGGGACAATGCGTGGCGGGCGAGCACCATCTGCAAAGCCTGCAAGGTCATGGGTGGAAACAACTCTTGTATAACGGCGTGGCACAACCATGGTGCTGGCGCTTCGGTCCGCTAGCCCTCGTCCCAATGGGTCTCCGAAGGCGCTCAGAGCCATGGCCACACATGTGAGAGTTGTTGCCGCCATGATTGTGACGCCTCCCGCTGCTGAGGCCACCACAGCCACAGCGAGCCCTCCCACTAGTCCCGCTGGCGGCAGGATCATCAGAAGCGACATCAGGGCGCAACGTCTAAGAGACGCTCCCCAAGTGGGTGTACCTAGGCGATCTAGCTCAACAACTCTCAGGCCGACCGCTCGTTTGCCGAGCGTTGCACCAAACAGAGCGGTAGAGATGGTCTCGTAAGCGCTCAGAGCCAGCCACACAACAAACATTGAGGTCCAGAACCTGTACTGGTCACCGAATGCGAGGAGCGTAACTGCGGCGAGAAAGAACTCGATGATCAGGTCAATAATGCGTGCGCCGACGCGCAGCGCCTTGTCTGCCACGGGCCCAACTGGGCGGGGTGGCACAATTGGCGCCCACCCATACGGTGGAAAAGCCGGAGCTGTCAGCGCGCATCCATGGCGACGTAGTCGCGTGGGCCGTGGCCGGTGTAGAGCTGGCGAGGCCTGGCGATCTTCTGGTCCTGCTCAAGGAGTTCTTTCCAGTGTGCAAGCCAGCCAGCGGTACGGGGAATAGCGAACAGCACCGTGAACATCTCCACGGGGAAACCCATGGCCTGATAGATCAACCCGGAGTAGAAGTCCACGTTGGGGTAGAGCTTGCGGCTGATGAAGTAGTCATCTGCGAGGGCAACTTCTTCG
>JAGQSI010000179.1 GCA_020439605.1 Acidimicrobiales bacterium
GGTGTAATGCATAGGAGCGCCACGGTTTCCATTGCTCGGAGCGGACCAAAGCGGCCTTCGGGTCTCGTCCAGCTACGCCTAGACGCTCGAGTCCTTTGAGAACTCCAAGGTCTGTCGCCAAGAAGACGTCAGGATCACCGAGTGCGCGCATTGACAGGTAGGCGGTGGTCCATGGGCCGATCCCTTTCACCCTCAGTAGCTGTTGTTCGGTCTCGATTCGATCTGCTCCTGCATCTAGACACACATCCCCAGAGGCGATCAGAGTCGCTACCTCGATCAAGGCCATGGCTCTAGATCTGGGCATGGACAATTCGCCAGGATCTGAATCCGCGAGAGCTTCTGGCGAGGGGAACTGAGCTGTGAGTCCATCGACTGCGAGATGGCCTGGCAGAGCCACGCCCAAGCGACTGACCATTCGTCCGATGACTGTACGTGCGCCGGCCACTGAGATCTGTTGGCCAACTATTGCTCGCACCGCCATCTCGGTTCCGTTCACTGCCCCAGGAGAGCGGCGACCTGGAGTTGCCTCAACCAGAGGTCTCAGCTCCTTATCCGATGACAATGCCGCGTCTATCGCTACGGGATCTGCATCGAGATCAAACAGGCGTCGGCAGCGTGCAACTGCAGCGGTGAGGTCCTTGATCTCGGTGAGTTGGAAACGAACTTCAACGGAACTCTCGAGTGGGGTGGCGGACATGAGTGCGGGTCCGTGCGGCAAATTCAGCACTCGGTTGTAGGTGCCAGCGTTGTCAACGGACTCGACTCCGTCTATTGCTCTGGCTGCCAGAAACTCTTGGATCTCTGTGCCAGCAAAGGGTTCTCGTGCGGCGAGTCGAACTGTGATCGGAGTCAGTTCAAAACCTTGGGGGGATGAAGGGGATGAATGAGTATGAGACGTTGCAACGCAAGCGCGTCTGAGCTCGCTCGGGGTTGTTCCAAACACGGCCCTGATGGTCTCGTTGAACTGTCGGACGCTCGCAAACCCGGCGCCGAATGCCACCTCTGTGAGTGGTAAGGCCGTTGACTCGATGAGAATCCGTGCCGTATGGGCCCGTCTGGATCTGCTCAACGCCAATGGCGACGCGCCCAGTTCGCTCACAAGGATCCGTTGAAGATGTCGAGGGCTGACGGCGAGGGCACTAGCTAGCCCGGTGATTCCGCTGCGATCCACCAACCCATCGTTGATCAGTGCCATAGCACGGGACGCCAGATCGCTTCTGACGTTCCATTCGGGTGAGCCGGGCGTCAGATCCGATCGGCAGCGTCGACAGGCACGAAATCCTGCGGATTCTGCCGCAGCACGAGATGAGAAGAAGCTGGCGTTGGAACGCTTGGGGGTGAGCGCCGGACAGCTTGGCCGGCAGTAGATCCCGGTGGAGCTGACACCCATGAAGAAGTAGCCATCAAAGCGTGAATCCCTAGATTTGCAAGCCTCATACATGGCGTCCTCATCCAAGTTCACAAAGGACATCTTCGCACCTTCGCGTTCAAACCACTAGCGGAAATCGGACAGGGTGGCGAACGCGAAATGGTTCTGTGTCGCCTTGGCTCCTAGAGTTGATGGCTCGCCATTCATTTCTTGGATGGTGGGCAGCGATCTCGTGGGACGCCAAGAGCGAACCAACAGGAATGGAGATGGCTGTCGCCTTCGGCTCAGCCGAATCCGTTCACCACTAGATCGCGTCCAATGGCGTGTAGGAGTTTGCAATGTCAGTCAGTTTCGCTTCGCTCGGTGTGCCCGAGCACATAGTTCGCGCGCTCAAGGCTCGCCAGATACAGGAACCGTTCCCTATCCAGGTTGCGACCATCAGCGATGGACTAAATGGTCGAGATCTCTGCGGCAAGGCGCCAACCGGTTCAGGCAAGACCATCGCGTTCGGTATCCCCATGGTTGCCAACGTCACCCGCTCTGCCCCCAAGAAGCCCCACGGGCTTGTTCTCGTTCCGACCCGTGAACTCGCTATTCAGGTTGCTGAAGAGTTCAATCTTCTTGGCACCGATCTTCGGATTCTCGCCACCTACGGTGGGGCCTCGATCGAACCACAGATAAAGAAGATCCGTGCAGGGGTGGACATCATCGTCGCAACTCCCGGCCGTTTGATCGACCTGATCGACCGCAAGGTGTGTGACCTTCGCTCCGTAACCTTCGTTGTGCTCGACGAGGCGGACCGGATGGCGGACATGGGATTCATGCCGGTGGTCAAGCAGATACTGGACATGACGCCGGATAAGCGTCAGACGGTGTTGTTCTCCGCCACCCTCGATGGTGACGTGGACGAACTGGTAAAGCGTTATCAGACGAACCCTGTGATCCATGAGCTCGAGGCGGAGTCCGAGGCGGATCTGACCCATCACTTCTGGCTCAGCGAACGTGCGGGCAGAGTTGCACTGGTGAGCGAAGTGGTGGATCGCCTTGGTTCCACGATTGTGTTTTGTCGTACGAAACATGGCGCTGATCGCGTTGCACGTCAACTAACCAACGCTGGGGTGAAATCCGTTGCGATTCACGGCAACCGCAGCCAGTCCCAACGAGAGCGAGCGTTGGAGTCCTTCCACCATGGGTCAGCACTCGCACTAGTAGCCACCGACGTGGCAGCTCGTGGCATCCATGTGGAAGGCGTGCAGGGCGTTGTTCATTTCGATCTTCCGGCTGACCCAAAGGATTACATCCATAGATCCGGAAGAACCGGCCGTGCAGGAAATGTTGGCACTGTGGTTGCGCTCGTAGACCCAAAGGGTCGTAAGGATGCTGTGAAGCTGAAGCGATCTGCGGGAATCGAAGCGGAGATCGTGGACCCAGACATCGAACAGCTACCCCAGGGTGGCCCCCGTCCACCAAAGCGCAAGGGACCCAAGGCCAAGGCTCCATCGAATTCTTCCTCCAAATCTTCGGCCAGGCAATCAGAGCGGTCTCGGTACTCCGAGCGAGTGGACGCATCGCCTGACTCAAGGACCGTCCGCTCGACGAAGGCGGGATCTCCCAAGTCTGGTGGAGCAAGGACTGCTCACAAGTCGAAGTCAAGGTCCGCTAGTTCCGAAGGCGCTTGGTCATCGGCCAAGCCGTCCACCAAGCCATCGACCAAGCCATCCACCAAGCCATCGACCAAAGCATCGAGCAGACCCTCCTCCAATGCGTCGGCCAGGTCGACGACAAAGCAGACAGCAAAGTCGCCATCCAACAGGCCGGCGAAGCAGTCCCACGGTTCGCAGAGTTCCTCGGTGCGTTCCGACAACGTGGAGTTCTCCGGTCCGGGCGCTGCGAAGGTGCGCCCGAGCGGAGCTTCACGGCGTAAGGCCAAGCGCGAGGCGCTAGCGGCATCGGGCCAAGAGGTGACTCGTTCCAAGAAGCGCAGAAGCGGCAAGCCGAGGCCGGCTCCCAAGCGATAGCTAGCACTGTGTGACCAACTACATACATAGAGTGGTCGACATACATAGGTAACTCGATGTAAGTTGCTGGGGATGGGGAGAACGCAGGAAGAGCGACGTGCAGAAACACGAGCACTTCTGCTTGCCGCGGCTTCGGAGCAGTTTGCCCACAAAGGCTTTCACGCGACCTCTGCCGAAGCGGTGGCGGCTGCCGCTGATCGCACCACTGGCGCCTTATACGACCACTTCGGCGGTAAGTCGGGGCTGCTTGTTGGACTGCTCGAGCAGTGGCTCGAGTTGACAATCGTGGATCTTGCTGGGGTGCTTGAGGTCGAGCCAGACATAGACAGTCGCCTCGGCGCACTATGGGACGGTGTCATTCGACGCGACTCAGAATCGGGCGATGCCTGGCTATTGCTCGAGTTCGAGCTCTGGCTTCATGCCGTAAGGGACCCAGAGATGGGCAGGGTTGGTGCGGAACGTTTCGAGTCCATGCGTTCAGCTCTAGCTGTAGGTCTAGGCGAATGGGCCAAGGAGCTTGGGTTCGAGCTGCCTGCTCCCGGCGATGAGCTCGCTGTTCAGATCATTGCCCTTCTGCTCGGCGCCGCATTCCAATACCGCCTCGATCCAGCGGCGGTACCAAAGGCCACCGTGGTCGGTGGACTTCGTCGTCTGCTCGGTCTGAAAGTCGACCACCTCGTAGACGTAACCACCTAGTCACCAAAGTCACCAGAGTCATCAGGAGAGTCAATGCAAACCGACCTAGCAAAGAAGCTCGGAATCGAGTTCCCGATCTTTGCCTTCACCCATTGTCGAGACGTTGTGGTTGCCGTTAGCAAGGCTGGCGGCTTTGGTGTTCTTGGTGCCGTTGGCTTCA
>JAGQSI010000180.1 GCA_020439605.1 Acidimicrobiales bacterium
GAACAGTGCGATAGCGGCCAAGGCAGCCCCAGCGGGTACGGCTGCTGTTCCCTGACGACCAACCAGAACCCGACCCGAGCGCACAGGTTCCTCGATCCATCGATAGGAAGCCCAGGCCAACAATATGGTCAGCGCGATTCTCAAAGCGGTCAGCGCCCAACCGTTGAGACCGGTGCGAGCCTCATCAACCACGAGATAGAGCGGCCAGTGGTACAGGTAGACGCCATAGGAGATCTTCCCGAGCGTCACAAGCGGAGGAAGGGCCAAGAGCTTCCCGACAGGGCCGGGGTTGTGTCGATCAGCAACGCCAGCGATAACCAGAGCTCCAAGAACACCAGCGAGAGGCAGCAGTCCCCGGTAGGGGAGCGAGGACGAACCATCGAGCCACACCCACCACACGACCAGAACGATGGCGGCGACAATGCTTGCCGAGTGGCGCAGCGGTCGTGATTTCGCCCACTTCTCCTTGCCCACGACGAGTCTTCCCGCTGCCAAGGCAGCTCCGAGCAGAACCGCACTCGCTCTGGTGTCGGTGCCGTAGTAGAGCCTGGCCTGGCTGGCCCCCAACAGCCCAAGCCCAACCATCGCAACGGCGGATCCGATGGCAAGGGCGCCCGCAACTGCAAGTACTGCCTTCGCGCTCTTCCATTTGGCAAGTACAAGCGCGAGAACCAGAGGCCAAAGCAAATAGAGCTGTTCCTCGATCGAAAGGCTCCATGTGTGGCGAAGTGGAGAAGGCCTCAGTTGGCTGGCCCAGTAGTCGCCACCAGTGAGGATGGTGCGCCAGTTGGCAACCTCGAAAAGCGTGGCCAGTCCGTCCCAGCGGATCGAAAGTCTTTCAGTCTCGAGCGCGATAGTCGCCGCGTAGATACCTGTGGCGACGAGAGTGATGATCAGGGCAGGGCCAAGTCTTCTGAATCGTCTTATCCAGAAGTTCCTGAGGCCGACACCTGTGTCATCACGCCAGCCTTGCAAGAGAAGAGCCGTGATGAGATAGCCAGACAGCACGAAGAAGAGGTCGACTCCGAGCCAGCCTCCCCGCAGGTGCCCAGCGTGATGCAGTAGAACTGCCAGGACTGCGGTACCGCGGAGCCCGTCGAGCGCGTCTACATGCGGTAGACGCGGCCCTCTAGCGACGGTTGTCTCGGTCACTCGCCCTCGGTGAGAAGTTCCGATGTTCTTTCCAACAGGCGACGGGTGTCTGCTGGTGAGAGATCGCGGGCTCGGGCAATCAAAGCTGTTTCTCCACCAACTACCGCACAAGATCCGATACACACGGCGGATCGTCCGCGAGCTACAGGGAACACCTCAACGCGGCTGACCCCGCCTATCTCGTGGCGTCCGAGATTGGTGATCAAGATCGTGTCCGAGAAACGTTCGGCTACTGGCTGAAGCATTCGCATCAACGTCTTTGAGGCGTTGACCTGTTCGCCGGGCTCCTCAGGGGAAGCGAGCGCTGCTTGAACTAGATCCACGATCGGATCCGTTGGGGCAACATCAATTCGTCTGTACGAGGCAACGTTTCCCACGCCTGGAGGGCCACCAACCGCGATGGTCAAACCCACTTTGCGGAGCGTCGATCCCCGTCTTTGTTGATGCTCAACCGCAGCTCCAACCGCAGCAGCAGCAAGGCGGCCCGTGATCGAGCGGCCAGAAAGCTCAGCGGTCCCAACCGCGTAGGAATCATGAGGCCAAATACCTGGGGTAGGTTCCAGAGCATCGGCGGGTCTGATGAAACGCTTCAGCAGCGGCAGCTTCGAACCCGGTTCGCCAGGTGGAGGCGACTCAACAGCGGTGGGCATCACGCCCTCGGTGAGCAGCCTCAGCATCGCCAACATTCCCCGACCATCGAACGCTGCATGGTGAGTAGCAATCGCGAGGCGATCGCCTTCTTTCGACAAGAGGAACCGCACAGGAGCTTCGTTGGCGAGGTCAAACGGTCGGTCAAGAGCTCGCTGGCCCAACGGGTCGCCATCTACCAACTCAAGGGTTGGTGCAGCCCCGCCGATCCATGTTTCGCCGCGCAGCCTTGCTCCGACAAGTGGAATCTCTTTGTGCAGAGCTTCGATTCGCTCGGCAAGGTTGTTGATAGGTGTCTTCAGCGTTGCGAGAGTGAATATCACCCAGTCCGTACGCGGGTCTGGGAATCGCAGCAACGCCAGTGCATGTCGTGAAGCGGGGGCAGGTAACGAATTATTGGTCATGGGTACTTAACTCGCAGCCAAGCCGAAACGTAGCTCGGCATTCGACGGATCAAGGATCTGAGCAGAAGTGATAGTGGTGGTGCTGATCACCAGATCTGGCATCGAAAGCTCCATGGCACTAGCTAGGTCTGAGGCGTCGATCGGGCTGAGGAAAGGCAGCACCACAATTGCGCCCTTACCCCAAGGAGCTACAGGTGCAGCAAGCGGCATCGCTTCGCTCAACATGGCTACCACCTCAGCAGGCGACACATCACCCGAAGGGCTGTGGGCTTCGATAGCCGCAAGAGGTTTGGCCCTGCCAAGGCGACTGTTGAGCCGCGCCACCTGATAGGTCATGTGAGCTGAATCCACAACGATTCGAACGTGGCTGCCTCTAACAGCCTTCCAGTGGACAGGTAGCTCCTTCATTGATAACCCGAACTGGTGGGCCAGAGAGATCAACTCGACATCGAACGCGTAGCCCCGTTCTGCCAAGAGGTGGAACAGAAGCTTGCCCTGCGGTGCTCGCATCGCCTTGAAGCCGCACTGAAAGTCCGTGATATCGAGGCCCGTCACCTTTCGTGCCAGAGCATTGAACGACCGGTGTGTTGCATCGCTGGAGGGAGTAACCCCACTCGTAACCGCTCCGGGAGCGCTGCGCGAACCAATGGCGAGGTGATGGCTGTCCAACGCAGCTAGTAGCGGGTCCAGATAGGCGAGATCGGTAGCCATGTCGGCATCCATGAAGACAATCTGGTGACCAGTGGCGCGAGCGACACCTGTACGTACGGCGGCACCCTTGCCAGCGTGGGCTCCGAGCTTGAACACTCCGCTACGAGGCACATCTGCCAACAACTCAGACGCCACCTCCACCGTGCGATCCGAACTTCCGTCATCAACGAGAATGACCTCGGTCTTGCCGGTTCTAGTGCTGAGATGGTCCAAGAGGATGGGCAACGAAATCGGAAGACGTGCCTCCTCGTTGAAGGCAGGCAGAACTATCGATACGTCGGGTCGGTCCTTCACGACCTGAAGGGAGCGTCGACCAGTACCTACCGGTAGCCCAGCGAGTTCTGGTTTGTCACCGTCTGAAGACTTGTCCTCCAAGAGGTACTCGATCGAGACGGACTCCTCAGGACCATCCCATGACCCTCGCGGCAGATGCAAAGAACGACGATGCGTTGCAACCGCCTCCTCACAGATCTCCTCGAAACGCTCAACCGTGGCAGTCCATGAACAGGCCTCGGCACGTCTGCGAGCGCCCAGGCGAAGACGAGCCCTTCTCTCAGAGTCCTGTGCCAGGGCCAACCACTGTTCTGCTAGTTCTTCAGGTCGGTCCACCAGCACGCCACTCATTCCATCCACGATGGAGTCCTGTAGGCCTGGAACCCGGAAGGCCAAACTCGGAGTCCCATAGGCGGCAGCTTCCGTAATCACAAGCCCCCAGCCCTCATGGCTTGCCGGATGAACCATGAGCCAAGAGTTAGCGAGCAATTCGTGCTTGTACTCTTCGCTCACCCGGCCAGCGATCTCAACGCCTGGCCCGGCAATGGCCTCAAGTTTGGACCGTTCTGGTCCGTCGCCCGCGATGACCAAACGACCGCCGATGAGCGGTTGAATCTGGTTGAACGCCTCCACCGCAAGATCGAAACGCTTGTGTGGCACCAGACGCCCAAGACCCATGAAAAGCGGTTCATCACTTTCGGGAGTGGGCTCATCGGGTAGATCCGTGCCATTTATGATGATCCGGATTCGGTCCCGGTCAACGCCAATGTCTTCGAGCTTGTCTGCAGTGCTCGGAGAGACAGCCACGAACAGCGAGTTCCTATAGACCCACGGCATCGCATGAAGCTCGAACTGCTTTCCGGCCTCGGCGATGGGGGCCGGGAACCACTGGCGCCACTGATCAGTGTGGATGTGGTTCACAAAACATAACGACGGGCCTCGCCGCCACATCGGAGCGTAGAACGACACACCATTAGCGATGTCCACCACCAGATCAGCGTCTCGGTGATGTCGCCAGTAGGCGAGTGGAGCCCTCAGGTATTGATCAACC
>JAGQSI010000181.1 GCA_020439605.1 Acidimicrobiales bacterium
GCTTGAACGGTTCCTCGGACATTGGCCAGTACCCAGGCCTTGACCTCTTGGGGGTCCTCATCCGGGTGAGCGGCTAGACGTTGATCTATTGCCGTGTTGAGAAACATTGCAAGAATCGCCGGTGCTGGCCCGTTGATCGTCATGCTCACAGAGGTTGAGGGATCGCATAGATCAAATCCGTCGAAGAGCACCTTCATGTCATCGAGGGTGGCTATGGACACCCCGGAGTTTCCGACCTTGCCATAGATGTCAGGGCGAAGGTCTGGGTCGAAGCCATAGAGGGTGACGCTGTCGAAGGCGGTGGAGAGCCGCGTTGCTGGTTGCCCTTCGGAGAGCAGATGAAAACGTTTGTTGGTTCTGAATGCGTCGCCCTCGCCGGCAAACATTCGTGCCGGTCTTTCTCCGTCGCGTTTGAAGGGGAACACACCTGCTGTGAAAGGGAAATAGCCGGGCAGGTTTTCCAACATGAGGAATCGCAGCAATTCTCCATGATCCTCGAAACGAGGTAGCGCTACGCGTCTCACACGGGTGCCGCTCAGGGAAGTCTTGGTCAGCTCGGTGTGCAGCTCTCGTCCCCGCACTGCAACCACATGCTCATCGCCCGAGTAGGCCTCTACCGTGGCCGGCCAGTTCTCGAGAAGTTCGTTGGCCTCCGGGGAGATTCTGGCCTCGGTTTGGTCGATCAACTCAGGCAGTCGGGCCGCCTCGATGTTGCCACCCGCGTTCACTGCCAACTCGGCGGCAGCCACGAGCTGTTGACGCTGACGTGCTGCGTCAGACTGTGCCTTGACCACAATGTGGCGGTCACGAACAGCTTCTGAGATGTCGGCGAGGTAACGGCTCCGTGAGGCAGGAACCACAGCGGTGTTTGCTGATGACACCTTGGTTGTGACCGCGGGCAGAGCACCGGGACTGTTGGAGAGTCCATGTGCACCGAGTTGGGAGCGCAGCTCTTGGTATAGAGCGCTCACGCCGTCATCGTTGAAACGCGAAGCGACAGTGCCGAACACGGCCATGTCCTCTGGCGAGGACCCGAAGGCTTCGCGGTTGCGGATCATCTGGCGACCAACGTCGCGCAGCGCATCCGCTCCACCACGGCGGTCGAACTTGTTTATTGCGACCACATCTGCTTCTTCGAGCATGTCGATCTTTTCGAGTTGGCTCGCTGCACCGAACTCCGGGGTCATTACATAAAGGGCCACGTCGCTGTGGTCCGCAATGGCTGCGTCACCTTGGCCGATTCCGGGCGTTTCCACGATCACCAGGTCTGCGCCCCACCCTTTGGCGGCAGCGACGATGTCATCGATCGCTTCGGGCACCGTTGTGGCGCTTCTCGTTGCGAGACTCCGAAAGAAGACACACGACGGATCGATCGAATTCATCCGGATTCGATCCCCGAGCAGAGCACCGCCACCGCGCCGGCGTGTTGGATCAATGGCTATGACAGCGATCTTCAGCTTGTCCTCGTAATCCAATCTGAAACGCCGCACCAGCTCGTCGGTGAGGCTGGACTTTCCGGAGCCGCCAGTGCCGGTGATGCCAAGAACGGGCACCGCTCGAGCTTGCGCCGCTGCTCGAAGTTCTGCTCGCAAGGTTGATGAGAGGCGGTCTGCCTCCAGAGCAGAGATGACTCGGCCAAGCGTTGCATGATCCCCGCCGAACAAGGCGTCGAGGGAGTCTGGGGTGTCGAGGGTCAGGTCCTCATCACATTCCTTCACGAGAAGGTTGATCATTGCTGGGAGCCCGAGCTCTTGGCCGTCATGAGGCGAAAAGATCCGCGACACTCCCTTCGACTGAAGAAGTTCGATCTCCGAGGGGATGATGACCCCTCCGCCGCCGCCGAAAACCTTTACGTGGCCCGCCCCTCTCTCTGCGAGGAGTTGGACCAGATATTGGAAGTACTCGACGTGGCCGCCTTGATAAGAGCTGATGGCAACACCCTGCACATCCTCTTGCACACAGGCTGTTACAACCTCTTCAACCGAACGGTTATGGCCGAGATGGATGACCTCGACGCCTTGACGTTGCAGGATTCGTCGCATGATGTTGATGGAGGCGTCGTGTCCATCAAACAATGAAGCCGCGGTCACGAACCGAACCGGGTTTACGGGAGTGTGTAACTCAGCCACGGTCCAAGCCTACCGGGCGTTGCTCATCGGCTTCTCTGGCGTCACCAGCTTCTCGGAACCAGAGGGCAAAGGCTTGGTTGTGTTTCGGAACCGAGATGTCAGCACACGGCAGCGACGATCTCACCGAAGGCCTCAATGTGTTGATCAACTTGGGCAGCTGTGGTTGTTGGTGCCATGAGCGCCATGTTGTGGAACGGAGTCAGCAAGATCCCGCGGTTGGCCAGCGCGAGATGCAGATACTCCTCCAGGTCGTCGTCATGGGCTGCAGCAGACTCGGTCCCTGAACGTGGGGCCGGGTTCGTGAAGCGGTATTCGCTCCGGGCCCCCAACTGCACCACCGACCAAGGCAAGTTGTGTCTATCTATGACGCCTTGCACCCCGGCGGTGAAACGGGTAGCGAGATCAATCATTGCTGGGAAGGCCTCATCGTTGAGTACCTCGCTGAGCGTGGCTCGCGCCGCGGCAAGAGAGAGGGCGTTGCCAGCGAGAGTGCCGCCGACACCGCCAACATCGACGAGGTCTGCATCGCTATCGCGAACGCTTGCATCGAGACGATCTGCTACCTCAGCACTGAGCCCGTAGGCACCGATCGGTATTCCACCGGCCAGGGATTTGCCGACGGTCACCAGATCGGGTCTGAGATTCCATGCCTTGGTACATCCGCCGGGGCCTGCCGAAAGGGTGTGGGTCTCGTCTATCAACAACAGCGTCCCGGTGCGATCGCATATCTCCCTCAGAGCGTCCAAGAACCCTGGCTCTGGAAGCACTATGCCAATGTTGGTGAGCGCTGGTTCTGTAATGACCACGGCTACCTGGCGATCTGAGAGCGCAGCCTCAACCGAGCCGAGATCGTTCCATTCCATTGCTCGTGTGGTCCTGGCCGGATCCACTGATGGGGCAACGTTTCCTGACCGTGACAGCGTGGATCCGTCATCTCCTCGCACGGCGAAGGTCTCATCGACGCTTCCGTGATAGCTGTAGGAGAAGCACGCGATCAGTGGTCGATTTGTTATCAGTCGGGCGAGGCGTAGCGCCCAACGGTTGGCGTCTGTTGCGCTCAGAGCGAAGGACCACCGTTGCATGGCAAAACGGCGTGTGAGTTCCTCGGCCACCCAAGCACCATCTGGGGTCGGAAGCATCGCAGTGACGGCACCGACTTGATCAAGATGGTTCTTTATGGCTGCCACTGTGGCTGGTGGTGCGTGCCCCGCCATTGCCCCGGTGTCTCCGAGAGCAAAATCCACGTAGGTGTGGCCATCGACGTCTGTGACCTCGCTGCCTCTTGCGTGGGCGAGCATGAGCGGAAAGCCGCCGGCCCATTTGGCCATCCAGGTCATGGGTACTCCACCTATGAGGTGGGCTGCAGCGTGGTTGGCTCCTTGGCGAGATCGTGGCCGTGCTGCGGCGAAGGATTGGCGCTGCGCGTCTAGGTGCTTGGCGAGTAGGGAACGCTCAACGTCGGCCACGATGGCTCCTCTGATCTGCAAGGTGCAGAACGGACCGTATCGGAACTATGAAACCTTTGCTTCGGCTGCTTCTGCTTCGGCTATCTGACGTCGAATCTCGTCCATGTCCAGACCCTTTACCTGGCTGACCAGATCCTCTAGAACCTTCTCGGGTAGGGCACCGGGCTGTGAGAACACGAGGATTCCATCTCGAAAGGCCATGAGGGTTGGGATCGACTGGATGGACGCTGAAGCAGCCAGGTTCTGTTGGGCTTCTGTGTCCACCTTGGCAAACACGGCGTCTGGGTGGTTGTTGGACACGGACTCGAATACCGGTGCAAACGCACGGCACGGCCCGCACCACGAGGCCCACCAGTCCACAAGGACTATCTCGTTGTTGGTGAGCGTTTCCTCGAAGGTTGCTTCTGTTAGTTCGACGGTTGCCATTTCGTGTCCGTTTCGTAGGGGGTCATGAGTTAGCAACCGCAATACCCCTCTAGGTATTCCCCGGGCCGGTATTGCCCTCCCTGGTACTCATCGCTGAGGTGGCTCGGTGACGAAATCGATGAGTTCTTCCACGGCGCCGATCAATGCAGGTTCTAGATCTGTCCAGGACTTGACCTTGGATAGGAGTTGTTTCCAGAACT
>JAGQSI010000182.1 GCA_020439605.1 Acidimicrobiales bacterium
CCCATGGTGTTGAGATTCAGTTCTACTTGGCGAAGTCCGAGTGCCCTCAAGAATTCCCAGCCGATCGAGATGACCTCAACATCCATGTCCGGATCCGGGGAGCCCAGCGCCTCAAGACCAACCTGGTGGTGTTGGCGAAGACGGCCTGCCTGAACGTTCTCATAGCGAAACGCCGGAGTGGCATACCAAACCTTCCAAGGCGTGGCGGGCTGGTGTTGAACGAAGGCACGCACCACTGAAGCTGTTCCTTCTGGACGCAAAGCGACGTGCCTATCTCCCTTGTCGTGGAAGTCGTACATCTCCTTGCGAACAGCGTCGGCACCCTCGCTCTCGCGTTGGAACACACCTATCTCTTCGAACATCGGGCTCTGTACAAGGCCGTAGCCACCGAGTTCCACCGTCCGCGAGAACGTGGCCAGCAACGCTTCCCAGCGTTGAGACGCCGGGGGCAGTACGTCTTGAGTGCCTTTGGGTGCCTGGAACCTCGCTCTAGCCATGGTCAGGCGAGGCTATCGCCGAGAAGGCCCTTGACCCGAACCAGAATCAGCGATGCTGTGGTGTGGAGTGATCCCAGTCGGCAAGCAGAGCCCGAACCGCGGTGGTTACCACCAAAGGTTGGTCAAGCATCCCATGGTGTCCGGTCTCGGGAAGCTCAACCACAGGGGCAACCCGCCCCAGAGACTCATACATCGACTCCCCGATATCTGGTGTGACCAGACCCAACTCCGCTCGCAACAGTGCGAAACGACACCTCACACGGGGCAGGTAGGGCAGCGCTACAGCGCGAATGGAAGTAGTGAATGCGCTGAACAGGTGATGGTCGAACTTCCACAGCCAGCCATCACCCTCTTTACGCAAGGAGCGCATGGCTACGTGATGAAGTACATAGCTCTCATAATGATCCTGAGGAGGAACTGTTCGGAAGCGACTCAGCGCCACTTCTAGGCTGTGATATGGCCGTGGCGCTCCAAAGGCTTGACCTGCTTGGGCTGCACCCACCTCATGGTCTGGTTCTGCCACCGGCGAATCCAACACGATCACACCTGCTAGCTGGTCTGACCAAAGTGCGGCTGTGGCAATGGTGACAAACCCTCCCATGGAATGACCAATGAGCACCGGTTGCCCATCGATTCCAGCATCGTTGGCAACGGCCACTACTTCCTTGGCCCAATGTTCCAAGGAGTACTCGCTTCGGTGTTCGCTGTCCCCATGGCCGGAAAGGTCAATGGCCACCACTCGATACTGATCTGAGAACCTCGCAGCGATATGGGTCCACCAGTGGGCGTGGGCTGCTCCCCCATGCACAAACACGAGACCTCGCCGTGAGCGCTCGCCCCATGCCAGGTAGTGGATCCTGGTTCCGTCTACGTCTATGAACTCATCGGAGAACGGGATATGAAGAGCCCGCTTGAACCAGCCCGGAGCATCGTCGGAAATCAGCGAGTCAACGTCGTCAAGCATCACTTCGACGGTAGACCATCTCGGTGTTGCGCTCTATATGCCGGCGCCTGAACCTGCACCGGGCAGGACTCTGTAGGTCTGATACACGCCGTCTATTCGTCGAATCGCCCCCAACACAGCATCAAGGTGAGCCGGGTCTCCGAGTTCGCAATCAAAGCGCATCAGGGCCACCCGATCGCGATCTGACTTCATCGTGCAAGAAATGATGTTGACCTTGTGTGCAGCTAGGACCCCAGACACGTCACCGAGCAGTCCCGGGCGATCGAGGGATCTGACCTCAAGAGAAGCCACGAACATTCCCCCAGAAAGATCCTGGTCCCATTCGACCTCAATCAGGCGGTCACGTTGACCCTCTTGCAACGAAGCTGCGTTGGCGCAGTCCGAACGATGGACCGACACGCCTCTGCCTCGGGTCACGAAGCCGATGATCTCATCGCCCGGCACCGGAGTACAACAACGCGAGAGCCGCACCATTACATCGTCAAGCCCTTCGACATGCACGCCCACTCCGTCGCGTGTGCTGCGCATGGAGGTATGGCTGACGACAGAGGTAGGAAGTTGCTCTTCTCGTTCTGGGTCGCCAGAGCGCAACAGTCGAGAAATCCTTGCCACCACCGCCTCGGGGGAAACATGGTGCTCCCCGATGGCGGTGTACAGAGCATCCACATCCAGGTAGTTGAGATCGTGTGCAGTCTCCTCAAGAAGCCCTGCTGGAAGCTTCTGGGTTGGCAGGCTCTCCTTACGGAGTTGTTTGACCAGTTCTTCTCTGCCGGTCTCGCGGGCGTCCTCGCGCCGTTCCCTGGAGAACCACTGGCGAATCTTGTTGGCGGCACGAGGAGTCTTGGCTATCTGAAGCCAATCCCTACTCGGGCCGGACCCTTGCACCTTGGACGTGAAGATCTCACAGGTGTCGCCGGAGACAAGTTGATGCGAAAGCGAAACAAGCCGCCCGTTGACCCTGGCCCCGACGCAGGAATGGCCCACCTCGGTATGAACGGCGTAGGCGAAGTCGATCGGGGTTGCTCCCCTGACCATGGTGATGACTCGACCCAGCGGGGTAAACACGTAGACCTCGTCCTGTTCGAGGTCCACCTTGAGAGTCTCCATGAACTGCTCAGGGTCCGAGGTCTCCTTCTCCCAGTCCACGATCCTGTTGAGCCAGGCGAGTTCATCGGCTGGAGTACCGCGCTTGTACGCAAAGTGTGCAGCGACTCCATACTCGGCCCGGTGGTGCATCTCATAGGTCCGAACCTGGACTTCGAGAGGCTTACCCTGGGGCCCCATGACAGTGGTGTGAAGAGACTGATAGAGGTTGAACTTGGGCATGGCGAGATAGTCCTTGAACCGTCCCTGCACTGGCCGCCAAGTGGCATGAATAGAACCAAGTGCCGCGTAGCAGTCCCTCACCGACTCAACCAGCACTCGGATGCCGACGAGGTCATAGATCTCGTCGAACTGACGGCCCTTGACGACCATCTTCTCGTAAATACTCCACAGATGTTTTGGCCGCCCGCTCACCTCAGCCTCTACACCAAGTTCGCTGAGGCGTAGGCGCACCTCTTCTAGAACCTGCTCTATATAGAGTTCCCGTTCTGGGGATCGGGTGGCAACCATGTGATCGATCTCGGCATATTGCTTGGGATGAAGGGTGGCAAAACTCAGATCCTCAAGTTGTTGCTTCAGGTCTGCCATCCCGAGACGATGAGCTAGCGGCGCATAGACATCTATGGTCTCGCGAGCGATACGCGCCTGTTTGTCGGTGGCCATTGCGCCAAGCGTTCGCATGTTGTGAAGACGATCCGCCAGCTTGATCATCAGGACTCTGAGGTCCTTGGCCATGGCGACCAGCATTTTGCGCATCGAGGCGGCCTGTTGCGCTGCTTTGGAATCGAACTGGAGCCGGTCCAGCTTCGTGACACCATCCACGATGTCTGCAACATCGGTTCCGAACTGTTCCGCCAGCTCCTCAAGGGTGACTCCGGTGTCCTCTACCGAGTCATGAAGCAAAGCGGCCGAGATAGTGACGTCATCCAGCCCAAAGCTCGCAACGATCCTCGCAACCGCCAAAGGATGATGAATATAGGGCTCACCGCTCTTGCGGTACTGGCCCTGATGAGCTTGCGCTGCGAGGTCATATGCCCGCGAGATGACAACTGTTGAAGCCTTCGGATGATGCTCCTTGAACGCTGCAATCAGCGGAGCCAACTCAACCGAAGCAGGCGCGCTCTGGCGCCGCCACGGTAGGACTCTGCTGACAGTAGACATCGCTTCAGCCTAGGACCATCTCGAAGCGAGCGAGGCAAGATTCAGCGCTTCTTGCCAAGCTTTCTCGCCCGAGGTACCACATCATCTAGTGGGCCCGATCCCGAGGCCACGCCAGCACTGAGAGTGGCACCCTGAGGGGAGCCAGAATCTCCTTGCGAAGCGTCGCCGAGTTGCTCACGCAGCTCCCGGTAACGAGGCTCACGCTCCTTGAGCACTGCCAACAATGGTGTGGCGATGTACAGCGACGAATAGGCGCCGGACATGAGACCAAGGAAAAGGGCCAGGCCAAAATCTTCCAGTGTCTTGGCCCCGAGCACCAAGGAACCCAGGATCAGAACTGAAAGAATTGGCAGCAGTGCCGTGATCGAGGTGTTGAGCGAGCGCATCAGCACCTGATTCAGTGACATGTTGGCCATCTGGGAGTAGGTCATCTTCGACTTGCGTCCGAGGGTGCGAGAGT
>JAGQSI010000183.1 GCA_020439605.1 Acidimicrobiales bacterium
CCGTGGAACGGACAGACGATCTCGCAGCCATCTACACATCCACCATGGCCGAGATGGGCGCCGAGGTGAGGACAAAACGCGTCCTGCACATGTGCGGTGCCCTCTTCGTCACGCCACAACACGAGGTGCTGATCGAAGTAGTAGACGGCCTTGGTCTGACCCACCTCAAGGTCTGTCGAGTCGCCTACGGCGAACCATCCGAACGGGATTGGGAACGGATAGCGGTTGGCAGAAGTTGGAGCAGCCATGGTCACCCTTCAGACTCTGGGGGCTGAAAACTAGAACACGTTCTAGTCTACTTGTCTCAGCGGAGTAGTAAAGACCTGCACAAAAACACCGGCAGCAACCCGCGGTTCGCTTCCCATAATCGGGCTACCGTTTCGCCCATGTCAGGTGACGATCTCAAACTAGGTCTTGCTCTCGGGTACTGGTTCAGCGCTCCACCAACCGGAATACCGCAAATGCTGAGTGCTGCTGAAGATTTGGGTTATGACTCGATCTGGTCTGCTGAGGCCTATGGATCAGACTGCTTCACTCCGTTGGCTTGGTGGGGTCAAGCTACAACTCGCGCCAAGCTCGGCACAGCGGTGTGTCAGATGTCGGCACGCACCCCGGTAGCGACCGCTATGAGCGCGCTGACAATGGACCATCTGAGCGGGGGACGTTTCATGTTGGGCCTCGGAGCATCTGGCCCACAGGTTGTGGAGGGATGGTATGGACAGCCCTACCCCCGCCCGTTGGAACGCACCCGCGAGTACATCGACATCGTGCGCCAGGTGTTGGCTCGTGAAGAGCCAGTCGAATTGGACGGGCGCCACTACCAGCTTCCCAACCACGGTGAAGCCACAACAGGTCTGGGCAAGCCACTCAAGAGCATCACCCATCCGTTGCGTAGCGACCTTCCCATTCTGCTCGGAGCCGAAGGACCAAAGAACGTGGCCCTTGCAGCGGAGATCGCCGATGGCTGGCTTCCCATCTTCTTGTCGCCGGGCCTCGACGTTCACTATCGCCAATGCCTCGAAGAAGGATTTGCTCGCCCCGGAGCGAGGCGCACCCTCGACAACTTCGAGATCCCCAACCTTGTCAATATCGTGGTCAACGATGACGTAGAAGCCGCGGCTGACGTTGTGCGGATGTTCCTCGGCTTCTACATCGGAGGGATGGGGGCCAAAGAGGTCAACTTCCACGCCAACTTGTTCGTTCGCATGGGATATGGCGATGCGGTTGAAGAAATTCAGGATCTCTTCCTCGCCGGACGTAAGGACGAAGCGATTGCTCGAGTGCCACTCGATCTGGTGCAAGACGTTGCAATGGTCGGACCTCTGGCCAAGGTTCGAGAAGAGTTGAACGAGAAATGGCGCAAGACCTGTATGACCACTTTGTTGGTCAATGGAAACCCCGAGCACTTGCGTATGGTCAAAGATCTCGTCCACGGGTGAGCTCTCGGCTAGGGCTAGTCGCCTTGAGCTAGGTAGGCTCCGCGGCCATGGCTCAGACTTCCCAGCCGGTAACAATCAGCACCAAACCAGCTCCCGCTGCGGGCTCTCGCGAGCCGCTCAGCGTGGAACAGGCCCGACAAGCGATCCGCAACGCGCAAGATGCGTTGCTCGGCGAGCGACGAATGCTCAGCGCCGAAGAGCTTGCCGAGTTGGCATATGTGCCCGACGAAGCGGTCCCAAGCCTTGCCTCGCTCGCTCACGAGGTGCGTCTCGAATGGTGCGGCATGGAGGTCGAGATCGAAGGCATTCTTTCGGCCAAGACCGGAGGATGCCCAGAGGACTGTCATTTCTGCAGCCAGTCCGCGCAATTCGATGGAGTGGTCAAGGCAACGCCGTTCCTAGATACCGAAGAGGTGCTCGCAGCGGCCCGCGAGACCGCAGCGGTAGGGGCAAGCGAGTTCTGCATTGTGCTCGCAGTGCGAGGCCCCGATGAACGCACCATGGAACGAATTCTGGAACTGGTTCCGCTCATCATGGAAGAAACCGGACTCAACGTCGCAGTCTCAGCCGGCATCATCACCGAGCAACAGGCCAAGCGTCTCGCCGCAGGTGGAGTACACCGATACAACCACAACGTCGAGACGGCCAAGAGCTACTTCCCGCAGGTCGTGACCTCACATGACTGGCAAGAGCGCTACGACACATGCATGTTGGTTCGTGAGAACGGCATGGAGCTTTGCTGCGGTGCGCTATTGGGCATGGGTGAGAGCATCGACCAGCGCCTGGAACTTCTTGGCCAGCTCCGTGAGATTGACCCGACCGAAGTTCCACTCAACTTCTTGAAACCGATGATCGGGACCCCAATGGCTCACCTTCCAGCAGTGGAACCCCTTGAGGCCATTCGCTGGATCGCTATGTTCCGCTTGGCCTTGCCATCGGTTCTGCTGCGCTATGCCGGCGGGCGCGAGTTCACCCTTGGAGATCTCCAGGCCATGGGAATGACCGCTGGAATCAACGCCTTGATCATCGGCAACTACCTGACCTACCTCGGTCGTTCACCAGAGGAAGACCTCAAGATGCTCGACGACCTGCGGATGCCCGTCACCATCTTGAACAAGGTCATGTGAGCCAGAGCTTTCCAAATGGCTGACTCTAAATACTGCGATGGATGCGGTCGAAGCACCGACCAGTGTTCTGGCTGTCGGTGGGAGTATGACCCACCGCATTTCTGTGCGGTTTGTGGAACCCGAATGGCCGTGAATGTGAGACCTGGAGGTTGGCGGGCACGCTGCAAGGAGCACGGGGCCCTCGAAAGCAGTTAGAGGCGCTGAGACGCTGCTTTGAAGCGGCCAAGACGTTCAATCGCGATGTTGATTCGTCTCGAATAGCGTGAATCCGAGAGATTCTTGGCGGCACGCTTGAGATCAACATCAACCGCTGGATTCCTCAAGAAGCTGCTCAACTGAGCGCCCGCTGACTCATTGTTGGGGAACAGGTCTCCGATGGTGGCCGGCAGATCGGGGCGCAGCGGACTGTCGGTCAGTAACTCAACTAGATGATGAACAGCGGTCTCGCTCACCTTGGGGTCGGGCAGCGCCCCGATCGAGTCGTGCCATGCCGTGAGCAACGGTGACAGGTCCTCCAGCCCGGTCGACACCGCGCCGAGCCAACGATGGGCACTGTGCGCCGGGCGAGGACTGGTGTGGAGCAAGCGGACAAACTCGCCAACCAAGAAGTTGTCGATAGTTTTCACCTGCTCGCTCGGCCACTGTCTCCACTGGGCGGCGTTGAGTTTCTCCCACATCATGTTGGGATGAACCTCGAGCTGGTTGTCCGCAGCGAGACAAAGCAGTCGGGGAGTGATCCGTTGAAGTTCGGTAATGCCACCCCAAGTAGTGCCAACCTTGCGGATGAACTTGGAAGCAACGTCGGGCGCGATGAGGTTGGGCGGACCACTGAACGCAAGCAGATCCTCCCTGGTTACACAATGGGCGCAGTAAGCAGGGTGAGCTGGCAGCTCAACGGTTGCGAAAGCCGCGATGAGCGCTGCTTTGGATCGCTCAAAGCCATCTGGGCTCGTTTCAGGGTTGTATGTGCGGTCTGCGAGAACAGGTGGCATCGCCAACTGACGATACCGCTCGGTGAAGAAAGGTCCGTCGTTTTACCCGGTGGTTGGGTGAAGTTCACCACAAGTCCATCTAAACGCTCTAGGGTGAGCGCACCATTGCACAGGACCTGATCTGGAGATTTGCATGGCGAGTGTCACGTTCGATTCGGTATCGAAACGCTACGGAGACGTGACTGCAGTCGCGGACCTGAATCTGACCATCGAAGACGGTGAGTTCATGGTGCTGCTGGGCCCTTCGGGTTGTGGCAAGACCACGGCGTTGCGGATGATCGCCGGACTTGAAGAGATCACAGAAGGTTCGCTCAGCATTGGCGACCGAGTAGTAAACGATCTAGATCCCTCCAAGCGTGACATCTCCATGGTGTTTCAGAGCTATGCGCTCTATCCCCACATGACGGTGCGCCAGAACCTCGGCCTGAACCTGCAGGTGCGCAAGGTCCCGAAATCTGAAATCCGGCAGCGGGTGGCGGACGTGGGACGCATGTTGCAGCTGGAGAACTTGCTGGACCGGAAGCCAGGGCAGCTTTCGGGCGGCCAGCGGCAGCGCGTTGCGCTGGGCCGGGCCATCATCCGCAGGCCCAATGTTTTCCTGATGGACGAGCCGCTTTCCAATCTG
>JAGQSI010000184.1 GCA_020439605.1 Acidimicrobiales bacterium
GCACTGTGGATGTGAACTCGAAGGTTCCATTTGCGCCGGAGGCGTTCTTGACCACGGTGATCGAACCGTTGCGTGCAGTGTTGGTGAAGGTGCACAACCAGTGTTCATTTTCGCCCACAACCAGTGATGTAGCTGAGGCAGTTTCGAGTGCCTGGGTGTTGAGGTTGTCGCACAATGCCGAGGTGTTGTCGAAGCCAGGTACTGGACTCTCAGCGATGGTGTAGGTGCCGGGGGTGACTTCGCCGAAGGTGTCTGACTCACCATGGGCCAGGCCACTCATCGTGCCAATCGGGGTGGTGCCACGGCTGAGAGTGAAGTCGAACTCGCCAGGTGTGTTGACTGGTGAGGTGACCTTGGCAACCGAGATGTTCGAGGTTCGGACCTCACGGTTATAGACGTCGCAATTGAGGGCCTTGTGTGACGCGATGGGTAGGGCAGCGAGGTCGGCAATGTCCTTGGCGCTACCTGCGGTGTTGGATCCCACCGTGTTCAGGATCTCTACCGGCGGGTTGCCCGAGAAGTCATTGATGCTGCAGACCGCCCCGTTGTAGACCCATCCGGGCTGTGGAGTTTCGGTGAGGGTGGCAACGTGATCGTGGTCATTAGAGCCTTGATCCCACACGAAGCTCACTCCGCCATTTCCGTTGCTGGTCAAAGAGCCACTGGTTGAGCCGTTGGGGCGAACCGGGTTCTGCCAGGTGTCGGGTGCTTCACCAGCTTCGAATGATGCAGTGAACTCCCAAGGGTTGGCCGATGAGGCCTTGACGGTTGTTCCGTCCGCCTTTTGGAGGTACTTGTTGACGTTGAGGGTGTGGCCGCAGAGTTCACGAACAAACGCAGATACGACGCCGCCGAGCTCGTCGAAATCATTGGTGATGATGTAGTCGGATTGACCGAACGGTGGGGTGGGGACCCCATCTGTGATGGTCATGCGTTCGTCGCCGGTGACTGCGCGCAGGCGTGCCTCACTGTCGGCTGAAGTGAGACCAATACCGATCCCGAACAGGTGAGTGTCCATTGTTTTGAGCAGGTCTGATTCAACAATCGCGTTGTTGAGGTTTGCTGGCGACGAGTTGGCAGTTGCGTGGCTGCCGTTGTTCAGGTGGCCGTCTGGGGAGACTCGGTTGTGCTGCGTTGGATCTCCATCTGTGATGAACACGACCAGCTCGCCGGGGCCGCCCTTGCTGCGACGGGCAACCTCTAGGGCATCGTCCCAGTTGGTGTTGCCTGAACCGGCGCCTGAAGTGGGAGCGGTGTAGAGGGCAGGGTCACGGAATTCGATGTTGTCCAAGTTGTAGGTGAGACTTCCCGTTGAGCTCACGCCTTGGGCGCGGGTGCTGAACACAACGGTCTTGAGACGAGAGGGGGGTCCCGACCAGTGCTGAGGCGAACGCTTGGGCACTCTCGCGAACCAATTCCGCCTCGCTGGCGTTGATGGAACCGGAATTGTCCAAGATCATCGTGATGTTGATGCCACACGATGGGTCCAGGTTCGGGTTGCCATCGGTTGACGGCGTGGTCTGTGCAGGAGTGGACGCGAACGTCACAAGACCTGCTCCGAGCATCAACACGGCCAACAAGGATCGACGAAGTCGACCATGGCGCGTTGACTTACCTCTAGTTCTTCTGTCCAGGTTCATTTGGTTCTGCTCCCCAGTTCCGCTGACCATCAGCTGGAAAGAGCGAACGGTTCCGGTCCGACGCTTAGCTAGCAACCAACTGATGCTGCGCATACTAGGTGGGGTATGCAGCGACACACTGGGTCCAAAGTCACATTTTTTCGGGACCTTGGACATACTTGTCCCAGTGCAACAATCTAGCTGGGTCCCCGGAGCGTGGCAAGTCAAGGGTGAGTTTGGGGCTCAACCTGGGTTTCCGATGGCTCCCACCATCACCACAATCGCGGTATCGGCCATCGTGGCGGCGCGATCTTGACCCGTGATTCTGACTTGAGGAGCGGTGATACATAGTGAGGGAATTACGCTTCAACGATGGCTGATCCACGCCAGGCAAGGGCGCTGATTGACGAGGTGGAGACTCTTGGCCATGCGTGTGCGGCAGTTGGGGCACTGCCGTTGAGCATCGCGGAAGCGATTCGTTCGAAGATCAGTTTGATTCGCAGGAATGCTGCTGAGGCACACCTGAGCGAGATTCCAGTTCGCCGGTTGAGAGACGCCGCCAAAGGGATCAAGATCGATGCCCTGGAGCGGGCTGGTTTCACAACGGTCGCATCTGTCTCGAACGCGACGCCGGCCCAGCTGATGATGATTCCTGGAGTTGGCGAGGTAACGGCAACCCAAGCGATTGCTGCTGCACGCCAAGCGTTGGCTGTTGCTGAGAGTTCCGAACAGCTGCAATTCGATGTCGAGTTGCGTTCTGAGGAACAGGGCGAACTGTTGGATCTTCTTCGCCAGTATGACCTCGCCCGGCGAGCAGCAGATGAAGCCAGGCCCATGTCGGAATGGTTTCAGTCAACCTCGCAACCACTCGTGATCGCTGCTCGACCCGCTAGCGAGTCCTGGCTTCGACGAGCTTTCACTGCCTCGCAGAAGAAGAATGACGCTCAGCAGGCTCTGGTCAATATCGAGCAGTTGATGATGCTCGGAAACGTCAGGCGCCTAAGGGAGCACCTAGACGCCGCAACTGCAGAGATTGTCAGCACTCCTCCGGCGTTTGAAATCTGGAGGCACTATGAGAACAACGCTGCGGTGCTCAACGGGATCCTTCACGAGTTCATTGCTGCGCCGGATCACATAGCCAATCAGGGCTACCTGACCAAAGAGATCGTGGCGAGCGTTACAGCAATGAGCCTCGACCAACAGTTCCTCAAGGCAAGCCTTCGTGGCTATCAGGCTTTCGGAGCCAAGTACGCACTGGTACAACGCCGGGTGATTCTCGGTGATGAGATGGGACTCGGCAAGACAATCGAGGCTTTGGCTGCGTTGTGTCACCTTCGCGCCGAAGGCAAGGACCGTGCATTGGTGGTGTGTCCGGCCAGTGTCGTTGCCAACTGGCGTAGCGAGATTCTTCGCCACACAACCTTGGACGTTCATGTGCTTCATGGCCCCGATAAGGACTTCCACCAGCAGCAATGGCAGGACAAGGGCGGGATCGCGGTCACCACCTATGAGGGACTTCACAGGATCTCAATACCCGCCGCGCCAGCCAGCTCCGAGCCATCAGACAACGCCAACGAGACGCCCTACCCCATTGCGATGTTGGTTGTAGATGAAGCCCACTATGTGAAGAACCCGCAGGCGCAGCGCACAAAGGCTGTGGCTAAGTGGGCAAAGTCCTCGGAACGGGTGCTGTTGATGACGGGTACTCCGATGGAGAATCGTCTTGAGGAGTTCCAGTCCCTATTGAGTCTTGTTCAACCCGAAGTTGCAGCGCTCGTCGATGAGACAACTGCGATGGCAGGTCCGGCGGCGTTTCAGAGTGCGGTTGCCCCCGCCTATCTCAGACGCAACCAGTCCGATGTACTCGAAGAGTTGCCCGAGAAGATCTCCAGTCTCGATTGGGTTGAGGCAACCGACAAAGACCTTGTGGCATATCGAGAGGCAGTGGCCGACGGCGGGTTCATGAAAATGCGCAGAGCGGCGTTTGCAAGCATCGCGAAAGAGGGTCCGTTCAATCTTGGCGAAGCAGACGACTCTGCGAAGTTGGCAAGATTGCTCGACATAGTGGAAGAGGCCACTCAAGAAGGCTTGAAGGTTGTTGTCTTCTCCTTCTTTAGAGATGTTCTCAGGGTTGCCTCCAAGGCCCTGACCTTGGCGATGCCTACAGCGGTCTATGGCCCGCTCACAGGAGATACCCCTGTCGACGAACGCCAGCGCACGATCGATTTGTTGAGCGCGCACCAAGGCGGTGCAGTGCTGCTTGCACAGATTGATGTGGGAGGAACCGGCCTGAACATCCAGGCTGCTTCGGTGGTGGTGTTGTGTGAGCCGCAGTGGAAGCCGACCACTGAGGACCAAGCCATAGCCCGATGTCATCGCATGGGCCAGGTACGCAGGGTCCAGGTGCATCGACTCCTTCTCACTGACTCGGTGGATCAACGCATGCTTGAAATCCTTGCCGGCAAACAGCAGCTCATCGACGCCTTCATGCGCGACAGCGCAATCAAGGACGCAAGCGCCGAGGCGGTTGATGTATCTGATCTCGAAGCGA
>JAGQSI010000185.1 GCA_020439605.1 Acidimicrobiales bacterium
GAGCGAATCGTGTTGCCCACTTTCGATCCGAACGCTGCCGCCCCCTCCCTTGAGCGAATCGACTCAGCGCGTGATGTGCTTGAGGCGCTATTGGGCACAGCAATGAACTTGCCGTGGGTGCAGGAGCCGGGCTGGGTAACGCTTTGCCAACTCGCAGAACAGGTACCTGCCTACCGTCTCCGCTACCCAGACGCTGTGGCAGCCGCCAACGTTCTCAACTAGCTCAGAGCACTGTCCTCTGCAGTGCCGGCGGCGAGTTCCAACCCGGTGTGAGCGCTCGTGCGCAATCGTCGGCAACATCACGACGGATAGAGTCGCGTTTGTGACTGCGGGAATTGGCCATGACCGAAGACTTGGAGAAATCATCTCCACGTCTCAAGGGGTGTTTGTGGCGCCGTTCGATGGGGGATGGGTCGCCTACGATGTCATTGCCGAGATGACTCATGTACTTGGTCCCCTTGGGGTGATAGCGACGATCGATGAACCGACACCGGTGTCGGAACTAGTTGAGGAACTTGTCGCGAACTCCCCGGAGATGGACCGTGCAGACGCCATTGAGACAATCACCACAGCTGTGGACGAGTTGGTGAATCTGCAGCTGCTCAACCGTGATGAGCCATTCGAGGCCCTCGCCCCATGGGCTGGTTCGCCTCGCCCGGCGGACGAAACGCTGTCCTGGGCGCGTGGACGGACACACCAGGTAGCGGACGTGGCGATCACCTTCCGAAGTAACGAGCCAAGCCTGTTGCCGAAAATCGACGCGTGCTTTCAGCCCAACCCGGCAGTTCTAGTTAGTGCCGAGGGGGACCGGGGTTTGCGGCGAGAGGTGTTCATCGACGCTGAAGTGATGAGCAACGGTGGGATCCGGCTAGATGCACGAGACCGATGGGATTTCACCAACGAGCAAGGCTTCTTTCAACAGATTCTCGACTTCACCAACGAATACGCCGCAAGGGCGAACTCCTATGCGACGCTTCATGCTGGTGCGGTTCGTACGCCGGATGGACGGTTGCTGGTGCTGCCCGGCCAGATCGACTCTGGCAAGTCCACGCTGACTGCGGCTTTGGTGGCGGCGGGTTGTGACTATGTGAGCGACGAGACCGTTGGATTGTTGGCGGATTCGCTGGCCGTGACCAGCTACCTGAAGCCGATCGCTCTGAGCGACGAAAGCCGTGAAGTGCTTGGGCTCAACGGCCAGTCGAACGGAACCACGCTTGTTAGTGAACTTCGAGACGACGTGGTTCTGCTTGAAGGTGCAATCGGCACGCCCGCCGAGATTGTTCTGCCCCGATTCGCGCCTGGAGCCGAGTTGCGAATCGAGCGTTTGAGTCCGCTCGCTGCGTTGAAGGAGTTGCTGGCCAACACGCACAACCTCGGGCGTTGCGGCAGCGTCGGGCTAGAAGCGGTGGCCAAGGCCGTAGAGACGATCCCTGTGTTCAAGCTTGTACACGCCGACGCCGTCTCAACCGCTGACGTACTGATGGTTGGTGGCACTTGAATCGCTTGTTGGCGATAGCAAGAGTGGACTAGTCGCCTAACGAATGTGGGTGGGGCAGGTGGCAGTCGCCCTGCGAGCCGATATCCGACCGCCTTGGCCGTGGTGGGGTACCTGGCTATACGTGATCGAGACGTCCAGAACGCGTCTATCGTGGAATCTGAATAGAGCAAATGCTCGGATTGGGCAAATAATAGAATTGAGTAAAAGCTCGACTAAATTAAGCCTTTTGGTCCTTGCGTAGTCATCCTGAATGGCTTAGCTTGTTGGCTCCACTGACCTGCTAGGAGGCTTTTGATGAAGGTGGGGCTCAAGCCAAGTATTCGAGTTGAAGATCTAGGCGCCGAGGTCGTCGTCTTGGATGCGGAACGTTCTGTGATGCATCGCCTGCCAGAGGGTCGCAGCGCCGAGATAGTACGTCTCCTATCGTGCTCCACAGCGAAGATAGTGACCGTTGAGTCAGATGTTCAAGCTATTAGTGAACTGATTGATCTAGGTATTTTGGTCGAGCCTGAGGGTTGGAGTAGGCGTCGAGTGTTGTTGGCGGGTGGTGCGGCTTGGACCGCTGCCACCGTGTCAAGTTTCGTGCTAGCTGACCCTGTGGCAGCATCTACAATGTGTGGAAGCGGAGTGAGTCCCACTACAAGACCTGCTACCTACACTACGGTTGGTAACAGCGGAATGTTCACAACGGGTCCTGCTGGAGTTGGGATGACTACATTTAGCCTCACCGTGCACGCGTGGGGCGGAGGCGGTGGAGGAGCTGGCGGTAGCATTGATTCCACAGGCGGTGGCGGCGGTGGTGGGGAGTACCGTGGCGGTTCGGTTTCTGTTAACGAGTGCACCACATATACGGTTACCGTAGGTAGCGGTGGTGGCGGTGGTGGAGGGACCGCAGGGGACGGTGGCGATTCATCGTTCGGAAGTTTGCTGATCGCTAAGGGTGGTATAGGCGGCACAGAACCCGGTTCTGGCATGGGTGTGGGCGGCGCTGGTGGAATGGGGGGCTCAGGAGGCACTGTGAATAACGATGGTGGCTCTGGTGGTGCAGGAAGTGAAAACGGTATGTGGTACTCTGGAACAGGTGGCGGCGGAGGTGGCTCCGGCGGCGCTGGCGGCGCTGGCGTAAATGGCGGAAATGGCAGCACTGGAAACAACGAAGGGGCGGGCGGTACTGCAGGCGCTGGGTCACCGGGAGGTGCCGCTGGAGCCAGCGGTGGTGATGATGGCAGCCCCTCGGGCGGCACTCCTGGTGTACCGGGAGGCGGTGGCGGCGGCGCGGAACAAGCTTTCTTTGGTGCGACAGGTGGAACTGGAGCTAGAGGCGAAGTCAGAATTCCCTAGCTTTGATCGCTCCCGGCAGGGTTACTAGGGTTTTAAGGGTCAATGCTTGGGATCTGGGGAATTCCGTACCGGGTAGGACGTTAGGAACTCCCCAGATCCATGTTTTGGGTTGTGCGGTGCACAGTTCGGTTCAGGACAGGATGCCGCTCTGGCTCGGGGTCAGCCCACTGCGAGAACAGTCACGGGTTGGCAGCACGAGCAGGCCAGTTTCCTCAAGCGGGTTTGTCCTACGGGGTTGTTGACAATGAGTGGCGCCTGGCAGCCCTCGAAACCCATCTTCGGTCAGATCGCGTACCGGCGATCCTTCAAGTAGGATCGGGTGACTGGTTCGGAGGGTTGGAGGCTTGGTTGTCTGAAGGTTCGCTGTCTGAGAGTTCAATAGCGTTTGCTATCCCAGAGGTCACTAGCGAGGACGTTGCGGCGGTCACAGCGGTGTTGCGTTCGGGATGGCTCACCACTGGGACCGAGGCCCTCGCCTTTGAGTCGGAGCTGTCCACCTATCTCGGCGGGTCGGATGTCATTGCGGTTTCGTCTTGTACGACCGCTCTTGAGATCGCACTTGCGCACCTTCGCCTACCCCAGGGTTCACGAGTTGGAGTACCGGCCTGGACCTTCGCCTCAACCGGTCTTGCCGCGGTTCGCAACGGGCTTCATCCAGTCCTGATAGACGTTGAGCCAGACACCCTCAACCTTTCGGCCCAGGCGCTCGACGTCGAGGCCCCCAACCTCCAAGCTGTGATCCCGGTGCATTTTGCTGGCACTGCGGTGAGCGTCGAGGTCCATGAAACCGCGGCCAATCACGGCCTGCATGTGATCGAAGACGCCGCCCACGCCCTCGGCACCACGGATCATCGAGGCAAGATCGGCAGCCCTGGCACTTCGCACACATGCTTCAGTTTCTACGCCACCAAGAACCTGAGCTCTGGCGAAGGCGGAGCGATCGCCACCACGGACCCGGATCTCGCCAAATTTGCCCGTACCTATCGTTTGCACGGCATGGACGCGGACGCCTGGGCCCGCTACCGTCCCGGCGCCAAAGCCGGATACGACATCACAGAACCTGGCATAAAGGCCAACTTCCCTGATCTGCTCGCGACCCTTGGCCGTTCGCAACTCAAGCGATTCGACCACATGCAGGCCAAACGTCGAGCCATCGTCGAGCGTTACCGGGCCAATCTTACAGAAGCGCAACGCAACCTCGGCCTTGGCTTCGTCCCCGGTGAGATGGACTCGAACAGCGCCGATCATCTCATGATCGTGGTGCTACCTGAGCGAACGAAGCGTGATGATGTGGTGGCTCACATGTCTGCCAACAACATCGGTACC